>DASZWJ010000031.1 GCA_035546635.1 Gammaproteobacteria bacterium | reverse complement strand
GATCAAGAAATGCTCTAAATTGACGCCTTTTTTCATAAATTCACCCCTTTTCCTTAAGTTAGGTGAATTATGAGGCAACGTTGGGGTTTTTACCTTTAAATTGGGGGTCCTTCGGTTAGGTTATTTCTGAGGCAATTCGATTGGTAATTTCAAGAAGTGCCCTTAATATTATTTTAATTTTTCCGGTGTACTATAGTTTTTACAAATGATGGATAAAAACAGAGTGAGTGTAATTTTTGATTTTTATGCATGCGTAGATAATTCAAAAGTTAAATGTTTTTAAGGAATATGTAAGTGGGTGATTAAAATAAATTTAATATTTTTTGTAGATATGATTGAGGGTTTAAAATGACTGAGCAAAACGTAGAGAACGGTGTAGAACTTCAGCCAATGTTGCATGGTGATGAAAAGAAATTGGGTGGGCCAATAGCGCCACCGCCAAAAGAAAAAAAGATAAATGTGGATGTTGATCTAAGTGGTCCTGGGTTATATCGACCATTGCCAGGGACTGAAGAGCAAGAGGCTGAGAGAGCTGCTCAATATATGAAAGCTACCACTCAGGTTAAAGCTTGGAAAAGCGAACCAAGGATAAAGGAAATATCTGCTAAAATAGATGAAATTAGCAAAGAATTAGATAAGCTCAAAAAACTGAAAACTCGCATTGACAGCAGATATACACCCACTACTGAAGAAGCAGTACTAAGAGAATTATCTGCTATTGATCTTGCTCATCCTGATCGTGTGACACCATTTAGAGCTGATATTGCGTCACTCAATGGATCTGCTGGGGGTGCTGTAAGAGACTTCCTGACTGGAACAATGGTGGGTCCTGCAGTGGTTGGACCGCACCGTAATCAAGTTAATTTGATAGTACGCGGATATATCCCAGGTAATGGAGATGAAAAAAAAGCCAATCAAACCATTTCGACTATCCGTACAGGCCAACAGCAGGATGAATCTAAGCAAGCTCCTCGTCCGATGGAGGTGCTGGAACCAAGAAATTTGGCTTTAGCAAGGAAAAATATAACTGAAAAATTAGATGGCTTCTTAGCAGGAACAGAGCTTGGCGAAATCAGGAATCAATTTCCAGAAGAATTTGCAGCTTTAGTTGAAGGTTTGCACACAAATCTTTGCCGAACTTCCTCGCCGGATGCTATTAACAATGCGATAAATTCTGTATTAGGAAGTGGTAAGTCTCCAGGCTATAAAACGTTGGAGTGGTTATATAGCAATAATAAAGAATTATTTACCCCTCTGGGTGAGTTGATTGGAAATGAGTATACAGCGATAAGACTTGGTCATGGAAAAAAATTGTTGGAACTTCTGAGTGATGAGTTGAGACTATTTTATGAGACTTTAGTTGAGCTTCAAAGATCTTATGTTGAAATACCTAAGTTAAAGTGGGCATCCGTAGAAGAAAGTGATAGAGCTTTTGAGGATAGTCATATATGCGACCAATATTTTCATGCTTTAACTATCAGAGCTTCAGCCATCTTAAGCATACTTGTAGCGTATGCTGAGATTTCGGGTAGAGCATTAACGGCTATTGATATCGCTCCATTTTATGTTTTTGCAGGATTTTTAAAAGGTAGAAGTGATTTATCCGACAAAGATAATTCACAATATCAAGTTATTAACTGGACGGTTAAAAATGTTTTGGGTGACTCCAAGATAGGGGCAATGGCAGCCGGTGTAGCAGCAATAGCTGGGGGTGTGGCTGGAATTTTAGGCTATTTAGGAGCGTCCTGGAGTGCGAAGCAAATTTTTCAAATGGATTTGAATGATGTCAAAAATCACATGAAATTAGTTGGAAAAATGTTAGAGTTATCAGCAGCAATGCTGTCAGCTTCTGGAGGGCGTGCGAAAAAGGCAGGGCTGGAGGCGTTTTCTGCGTTAGTAGGTTTGGGCGTATCAGCAATTCCGAATAATTTATTTAGTATACGTTCGCTTTCTGATCTGGGGCAAAGATTTCAAAAATTGACTCCTGATGCCTGGTCTAGATTGTATGGGCTAATTGCAAGTAATCATGGCTCATCTACTACGCTTGATTATGCAACTAATTATTTGCCGCGCGGCGTCTCAGCATTTATAGCCCAACTGACAGATGGTCAATTTCAAGCATTATTACAGAAAAAATTTGAACCTAAGATAAATGCTGAATTGGCAGAAGAATGGAGAAAAGTTCAAAAACATCTGACCTCGTCCGCAAACGTTAAACGTGTAGTTGAGAAAAGAAACGCAGAAATCAAGGAAAGAACAGCTGAATTTGAAAAAGGCTTAGGGACTACTGTAGACGAAGCTAAGAAAAACCTTAATGCTAAGATAAAATCACTAACTGAGGAATTAAGCAGTTTAAAAGTTAAAAAATCAGAAATGGAGTTAGCGATAACTAAAGCAGGGGTAGATTCCAAAGAGAAGACGGGCGATTTAAAAGAAACGAAAGAAAAACCTAAAGTTCTTTCTGAAGACAAACATGAAGTACCAGTCTATAAAGAAGCTAAAGACGAAAAGGAGAAGGAGGTTAAAACTAAAAAAATTCAAACTACGCAAGATCTGGTTGAATCTATTTTAACTAATATACCTGGTACGAAGCGGGAGATTGTCGAAGGGTTGGTAGCACTTGATAAACGCATGGCTACTACAGCGCAGGATGTTCCACCAGGAGGTAAGGTATTTGTTTTAGCTCTTCCAGAAATGAGGCGTTTAGAAGCAGCTGGATTTGATCCCGTAGGTTTAACTGCATTAGGTTTGGGTCGATACACTAGCACGTTGTGTTACAAACAATTAGTTGCGAATGATGGAGTTGCAGAAGCAGCTGCAGAAGCAAAAGCGAGAAATGACAAAGCAATAGCAAGTATTCGGGAGCAGATCACTGGAATAAAAGACGAATTCTACAAACTAGAACAAGCACTTAACCAAGCTGAAAAGGAATCACCTGCTGAAGGAAAGGAGACTGTTGTAGTTGATAAAAAATTAACGGCTGCAGAATTAACTGAAGTAGAGAAAGCACAATTAGAGTCAATGGGCTGGACACCAAAAGACATAAGCCGCCTGGATCAAGGAGCAATTGCGAAAATAAAGCCGTTATTGGAGGATTTGGCAAAACGAGACCCTGCTAGTTATAGTGCCTCGGCACAAAGTTCGAGCGTAGCCTCAAGCAGTAGTAGCGGATCTTCTATGACTAGTGGTAGCATGTCTTCAACGCCAGTACTTCCAGTTCCAGCTAGAAATGAAGTGGTATTAGATGAGAAGCAAATAAGACGCAATCTTGAGTTGTATAAGAGTAAAAAACTGCAATTAAAACTTGAGGGAGAAGCTCAGGGCTTTTTGGAACATAATCATTTATTGTCATATAAAGAGCAGATTGGTCCTTTAGAAAAAGAAATTAAGGAGTTAAAAGGCCTATTACATATTCCGGCTGAAGTTGAAGAGATGTCGCTTACAATTGAGGATTTTAGCTCAGTAAAAGATGAAGCGTTGTGCAATGAACTCTATGTAGTTTATTTAGAGGAACATTATTTGCGATTATTTGACAATCATCTTAAAAATCATCCTTACGGATCAGGGGATTATGTTGGGCACGGGGAGATTGATGATCGCTATACAAAGGTGATTAGTAGCGCAACAGTAGAGGAGCAGGATAAGCCGCTACAGAAGGCACCACCGCCAAGCATGAGTTTCTTAAACTCGTCATCGGCAGGGGGTAAAGCTGCTCAGGTAGAGGTAGGGCCACCAACGCCTCAACCTGAACCGGACTCTGATGAGGACGCAGAAGAAAGTGAAAGCAGGAATTTACTCGTATCAGCTGCCAGCATTGTGTAAAACACATCAGATTAAGTTATCCCACATGAAGCTGTGGGATAACTTACCTTTATTTTATTATGAATTCCTAGAAGGTAATGATAAGGATGTTTTTTCTGGTTTTTCTTTGGACAAAGAGTCGCTTAGGTCATCGCCTTGAGATTTTTTTGAAGATTGAGATGCAAGTATGACGGGTGAGGGTGTAGCTGCCCTTGTTGTATTTTTGTTAGGAATGGGTATTAAGGAGCAACCTGCCTTTTTTTCTTCTGAAATATTTTTTTGGGTTTTTTGCACTTGTGTTTCCAACGTCTTTACAATGACAGCTTGTTGTTGCAAAGCCGTTAGAACAGTCAAAAATGCCAGCGCGCCTTTTAAAGAAAGATCAGTAATTAGCATTTCATCGGATAGTGGTTTTCTAGTTTTAGGGCATGTCCAATTGCCAGTACCTAACCACTTTTCTAAAGCTGGTGAGTCAAAAGTTTGACCGTAAAAATTAATTAATGGTGAACGCATTAACTGCAAGGATATAGGGCATGTGGCCCAATCTACATTAGGGATATAATTTAACGCTCGCTTGTTTTTTTCATCTTCGATCAATGCTAAATCAGGACTTTGTTGATGTTCCTCAGAATGAGGTAAGCCTACGGGTGCGGCTGAAGCGACTGAAGCGATAATTTGTGCAAATTCTGGATTAATAGCCAGTAAATTAAGCGCCCGAGAAGCTATTTGTGCTTGCTGACTTTTCTCAGGGTAAGTTTTGGCAAAGGTATTTAAAAGGCTAATAGATTTTGTTACATCTGGATTTTCTGGCTTGTAACAACTCAACTCTAAGCTGTTGATAGCTATAGTGCTCCCTTTATGCAATGCTTGTTCTTGCAAGTAATCTGCCTTATCGGTATTTTTGTACGGGGAAGGCATTCTGTAACAGCCTCCCAACATAAATTGGCACTCCACATCCCCTTGGGCAAAGCCCTGAAAACCCCAGTACATAGCTAAAGGTATATTGCTCTTTTGTCCTTTATCTCCCCAGCAATATAATTTACATAATCTAAGTTGAGCGACTTCTGAGCCTAATTCTGCTGCCTGTGTATAGTGTTTTATGGCTAACTGCATGTCTGGGACAATTTCATCAAATTTATCCTTATAGCCATTTTCATAAATTTCTGCTAACTGTAATATGGCTAGAATATGTCCTTTCTCAGCAGCTGATTGCAAAAATTGTATTGCCCCATGTATATCTTGGTGGGTTCCAGTTCCTTTAAGATAGCACATGCCAATTTCATAATATGCGGGGGTAAAACTTTGTTGGGCTGCTTGTTTAAAATAGCTCCAAGCTTCTGCAGCTGAACACCGTTCCTTGCCGTATTTGACTAAAGCAGAGGGATAATCTTGAAGGGGCTCATTTAGAGGGAGGTTGAGTCGGAAGTGAGCAGCTGTTAAAGATTCGAGAATTCCTGGGTTTTTCGCATCTTTTTCAAGCATGCGGAAGGTGGGAGTATCCATATAGGTGATGAATACACTATATAAATTAGCTTTTGCTTGATCTTGGGCCACCCCTCCACCCCCTCTGGAATAGATATTTGCCAGAATAGAATAAACACCGGGTTGTCTTAGTTTGGCAGCTTGCAATAATAAAGGCAAAGACTTGCTGAACTGGCCCAAATGATAGTACGCCACTGCTTGACGCATTAAGTCTTGAGGATTAAAAACAGTTTTAACTTCAGTCTCTTTGCTTTCTGCTACTAAAACTTGTGGAATGCTAGGAGGAACGATTTTCATGGTGCGCAGTGCACTGCCGGTAGAACTGAGTTTTTTATGATCGGATGGTTCAGCTTTAGTGGGTAAATGGTGGCAGCATTGATTTAATAATTGTTGCTTAAAGTCAAAAATATGCAATTCTTGATCCAGCCAGGCTTGATCGGCATCTTCAGGGTTTATACCCAATTTTGCGAATTCCGCCTTAAAATATTCTATAGCCTGTTTCAGGATATGGTTTTTCGCTAAAATAGGCTCTGGCATATTTTCTGGAATGGGCAAGGCTTTTCGTGTGGTAGGACTGGTGAAATCACCTTGCTGAAAGCGCTGTCTAATAGCCTTTTCTTCATAACTAAAGCGGTCAACCGCCGTTACAGGGTTTTCCATTAATTCCCCAGTTAAAGGACAGGTTAGCTTAAAAGCTTCAAGAATATTGGATTTTTTTTGCGGAATTTTGGATTCAGTAGGCGTTTCCATAATAGTTTCCCGTAGTAGTTATGCTCCTTTTTTTGGTAACCCCTATCAATGGGAAAAGAATGCAGAATGTACAAGATTTTATATCTATGTGCTGTTTGGCTGAATAGGAAGGAAGTGCAGAGAGAATATTAGAAATTTTCGAACTTTTTAATATTATCTTAAGGGCATTATACTAAAATTTATCTTCATATAAAAAGAAATTTTTTCCGTATTCAATTTAGAAAAAATAGGACACTACAATGCCAAATAAGCCCCATTTTGAGCCCATCGCCATCATTGGTATCGGTGCGATATTTCCCGGCTCAGCGAGTGCGCAAGGATTTTGGCAAGCCATAGCCAACGGGGTTGATTTGATTACCGATGTGCCCCCGACCCATTGGTTAATACAAGATTATTATGATAAAGACCCCAAAGCAGTGGACAAGACCTATTGCAAACGCGGAGCTTTTATCTCCCCAGTGGCGTTTGATCCAGTGGAATATGGCATCCCTCCAGCCAATGTACCCCAGACGGATACCACGCAATTATTGGCCTTGATGGCCACCAAACAGCTGTTAATTGATGCTTTTGGTCAAGATTTTGATAAAACGGCGGATTTAAGCCGTGCAAATGTGATTTTGGGGGTGACTTCTGCGCAAGAATTGGTTGTTCAAGCTTCAGCGCGGCTGCAGCAGCCGATTTGGCGCAAGGCTTTGCGTGAGGCTGGGGTTGATAAAGAGATTGAAGAGAGAATTTGCCAACAAGTGAGCAATTCCTACGTGGCTTGGGGTGAAAGCATGTTTCCTGGATTGCTGGGAAATGTAGTCAGCGGCCGAATTGCGAATCGTTTTAATTTTGGCGGCACCAATTGCGTGACCGATGCGGCTTGTGCCAGTTCCTTGGCGGCTTTATCGATGGCGGTGGATGAATTACAGCTGGGTAAAGCAGATTTGGCCATAACCGGTGGCGCTGACACGTTTAACGATATTTTTATGTACATGTGTTTTAGCAAAACCCCAGCGCTGTCTATGTCTGGCGATTGTCGCCCGTTTGCCAAGTCAGCGGATGGTACTATCCTGGGGGAGGGGATTGGCTTAGTTGCGCTTAAGCGTTTGTCTGATGCTGAACGGGATAATAATGCCATCTATGCTGTTATTCGTGGCATTGGCTCTGCTTCTGACGGTCGTTCAAAGAGTGTGTATGCACCGGTGGCGGCAGGTCAGGCCGTGGCTATTCAGCGCAGTTACGAAATGGCCGGATTTTTGCCGCGCACGGTGGAATTAATCGAAGCACACGGTACCGGCACGACTGCAGGGGACGCAGCAGAATGCGAAGGCTTAAAATTAGCATTTCAGGCACAACCAGAAACGTTTAAACCCTGGTGTGCTATTGGCAGTGTGAAATCACAAATCGGTCATACCAAAGCGGCAGCGGGCGCTGCTGCTTTGGTTAAAACGATTATGGCGCTGCGCCATAAAGTGTTGCCACCGACTATTAAAGTTGATGAACCTAATCCAAAGTTGGGATTACACGATTCACCATTTTATATCAATACCGAGACCCGACCCTGGATACGGACGCAAGATTATCCGCGGCGTGCTGGGGTTAGTGCATTTGGCTTTGGCGGTACCAATTTTCATGTGGCATTGGAAGAATATACCGGCAGCAAACCGGCTGCGAGATTACGCACCTTTCCGACAGAATTAGTGCTATTGTCAGCGGATTCACCAGAAGCGCTAATTGCTAAAGCGCAAGAATTAGAACAGAGAATTAGTGCTGATTCCGATGCACTGGTTTATTTGGCGAAAACCTCTCAGCTAGCTTTTAACCCACAACAACCGGCGCGTTTGGCGCTAGTAGCTAGTGATGCAATTGATTTAATCAATAAATTACAGCGGGCAAATGCTGAATTAAGTGCCAAGCCATTGCAAACTTATGCGCAAAAAGAACTATATTATAATTATGGCACGCAATCGGGTAACACCGCTTTACTATTTCCTGGACAGGGCAGCCAATATCTCAATATGGGCGCTGATTTATGCATGGCATTTGATTTATCTCAAGCTGTTTGGGATGAAGCAGATAGTATAGAATTAGAGCGTGGGGTTAAGCTGCATGAAATCGTCTTCCCTTGCCCTGTGTTTCAGAAAGAGGATGAGCAAAAACAACAAACAAAACTGGCGCAAACTGAATGGACACAGCCAGCCTTGGCGGTGACCAGTTTAACCCAGCTGGCATTATTGCAAACATTGGGGGTTAAAGCCGATACCTATGCTGGCCATAGTTTTGGTGAGTTACTCGCCTTACATGCCGCTCAAGTGTTTGATAAAACCACCTTGATCAAAATAGCGCGCAAGCGTGGCGAATTAATGGCAGAAGCCGGGCGTAATATTCCTGGCGCGATGACAGCTGTGATCTGTGCTAATAGCCAAGCATTACTAGAAAAAATTGCCTTATGGCAGATAGAAGTGACGCCGGCCAATTATAACAGCCCAGAGCAAATCGTATTCTCAGGCACACTGACTGCTATTCAAATTTTAGAAGCCAAATTGCAGCAGGAGAAAATCAGTTTTCGCCGCTTGCCGGTGAGTACGGCTTTCCATAGTCGCATCATTGAAGCAGCCCATAAGCCGTTTTTAGATTATTTATCGACGTTGACTTTTAATCAGCCGCGCCAACCCGTTTATGCAAATACCAGCGGGTCTATTTACCCTGAAGATCCACAACAGATTAAACGGATTTTGGCGGAGCAATTATTGCATCCAGTACGCTTTGTAACGCAAATTGAAGCCATGTATGCAGCTGGCATACGTACATTTATTGAAGTAGGACCGCAAGGCGTATTGACAAATTTAGTTAAAAAAATTCTGACAGGCAAAGCCGTTACAACGATCAATATGGATAATAAAGGGCTGCATGGCATCACTAGCTTATGGAATGCGTTAGGACAATTAGCTGTCAATGGCGTTAAACTAGATTTTACAGCGCTATGGCAAGATTATAGAGAACCCGCACCACCGCCATCTGTCGAGGAAGAACGTTTTACCTTGACGATTTCAGGAACGAATTATGGCAAACCTTATCCACCGTTAGATGATGATGGAAGTTTATTGGAAGTGAATCCTAATCCGACCGGTCATAGTAGGGAGAATCTTGACCCAACTGAAATGACTATTGAGAGGAAAGAACCCATGTTACACAATCATAATAAGATCTCAGGAAACGGAGATCATGCTTCTTTACGGGAAGATACTTTAAATAAAATTTTAAATCTTTATGAAAAATTGCAAGAGGAAGTGACTAAAGCACATTTGGAGTATCAAGAACACAGCGAAAAAAGTCATCTTGCCTATCTCAATGAAGCACGCGCGGCGTTAGATGATATACGTCAATTAGCTTTGGAAGTTGAGGCGGAATCTAGCCATGCTGGAGAGGCGGTTGATCGCCATCCGAAAGAGCTTAGCGTGGCGCCGGTGATTGAACCCACCTCGCCTGTTGCCGCAGTCAATGCCCCTGTAGCGCCAGCAGCGCCAGTGGTGGTGCAAAAAATGCAAGCCCCACCGCCTGTTGCCAAGGTGGAGAGCTTACCTGCAGCACCACAACCGGTTGTTCCTGCGCCTGTTATTCCTGTGATTGCTCAGCCAATTGTAGTTGCTGCTGTAGATACGAAGGTAGATGCAGGTATGCAGGATATTATTTTAGCCATTGTCGCTGATAAAACCGGCTATCCGCAGGATACGCTGAGTATGGATATGGACTTGGAAGCGGATTTAGGCATTGATTCAATTAAACGGGTAGAAATTCTCTCAGCCATACAAGAAAAATTGCCCAATTTACCTGAGCTTAAACCGACGGAATTAGCGACATTACGCACCTTCGAGGAGATCGCTGCTTATATAAAAAAACAGCCGGGGGTGTAGTTAATTCAGCGACGCAAACTACCAACCCCCCGAACAGCGACGCAGACACTATCACGTATCCTGCCGGTATCATTCGATATGTGCTGAAAGCGCAGAATAAACCCGCCATTGGTTTGGAGTTACCGGGTTTACGACGCGGGTTGGTCGCTGTGATTCCGGCTGTGGCAGAAATGGCCACAGCTCAGAGTTTAGTCACATGCTTACAACAGCGCGGTTGTCAGGCAGGTTTATACTTAGAGCCGCCAGAAAATGCTGAAGTGGTCATTTCCTTATTGGCATGGCAGTGTTTTACTGACCAGGATACAGCGATTGATTCTAATCGGCTGAATTTTGCGATTGCTAAAAAAATGGCAACGCGATTTTCCGAGCAGGGTGGCAGTTTAGTGGTTTTGCAAGATACGGGTGGGTTGTTTGGGTTAGGACCCTTTGAGGCAGCTCAAGCTTGGGCGGCAGGCGGTTCCGGTTTAGTTAAAACCGCAGCCTACGAATGGCCAAAAGCTAATCTGAAAATCATTGATATAGCGCGTCAGGTTCAGACTTTAGAACAGGCATTGGATAAATTATTGTCTGAGTTGTTCGAGGGAGGCACTGAGATTGAGGTTGGATTTGCCCCTGAGGGTCGTCGTATTACGCCAATCATCTGCGAAGATAAAGCCGCAGGTGATTTTCAAAGTGTGCTTTCACCACAATCGGTTTTATTAGTTTCTGGCGGGGCTCGTGGTGTGACTTCGGCCTGTTTGATTGAGTTAGCTAAACAGTACCAACCGCGCTTAGTCTTGTTAGGCCGCACCGAGCTGCAAAAAGAACCAGAACTCTGCCAACAGGCAAACACGGAAGAAGCATTAATTGCTATTTTGGTTCAATCAGCCAAGGCCAATGCCGAAAAAATCAATTTACTGCAAATTCAAAAACAGGCGCGGCAGATTTTAGCCGCGCGAGAAATCACTGCAACTTTACACGCCTTACGCGCCGCTGGTTCAGAAGTCGAATACCGAGTCTGCGATGTACAAAATACACAGCAGTTACAAACCGAAGTCGCACGCATCCGTCAAATCTGGGGGCCAATTACCGGTATTATTCATGGCGCCGGTGTTTTAGCGGATAAATTAATTAAAGATAAGACTGAGGCACAATTTTCTGCCGTTTTTAACACGAAAGTGCTGGGTTTACAGGCATTATTGGCAGCGACAGCGACAGAACCATTGCGCTTGATTTGCTTATTCTCCTCTGTGGTCGGTCGATTCGGCAATGCCGGACAATGCGACTATGCTATGGCCAATGAAATTCTTTATCGAGTGGCTGAGGCGGAGCAGCAAAAAAGAGGCGACAATTGCTTAGTCAAAGCTATTGGTTGGGGGCCATGGGCGGCCGGTATGGTTTCCAGCGAATTATTGGAGCATTTCAACCGTAAAAACATCGGTTTAATCCCATTAGATGTCGGTGCAAAATTATTTGTTCATGAAATCACGCATAGTGCTCCTGGCCAGACCGAATTGGGTATTAGCGGTATGATGGCGCCGCCGCAACAACAAATTCGCGCTAGCAAACGTTTTAACATCAGTTATGCTACCGATAATTATTTAATCGATCACAGTATCAAGAATTTACCCGTGATACCAATGTGCCAAATCTTGGCCTGGTTTATGCAGACGGCAAAATTGCTCTATCCTCAACTACCGATTGCAGTATGCGAAGATTTAAAAGCCTTAAAAGCTATTCGTCTTGACCATTTTGAAGAAGGGCACAGCTTTTATGTGGACTGCGAACAACAAAGCCGCCCTGAGGGTGAATATTTACAAATGCAGCTGCATTCAGCAGAAGGTGTTTTACATTATACCGCCGCCATACCATTAAGTGACACGGTGCCAGTGTTTCAACCGATTGCTTTGCCAGCAGGGACAGAATGGCCGTGGACTGCGGAGCAAGCTTATCAACAAGGGGTTATTTTTCATGGCCCAGCGTTCCAAGCTTTGCAGCAGATCTCTGATCTGTCATCAGAGGGTGGGCGCGGTATTGTCTATGGAATTAAGGAGCTAAGCAAAGTCAATGCCGCTTGGTTGTATCCGGGTGATTGGCGCGTAGATGTCGCTGCAATCGATGGTGGTTTACAACTGGGTTGGCTTTGGAATTGCCTACGTGTCGGCCCAGTGTTGCCTATGGCAATGCAGCGGTTTGTGCTCTATGAACCTGGTATTGTGCAAGAGAAAGTAAAAGTAACCTTACAGATTAAAGCGCAAAATAACGTGCGCACGATTATCCATGTGCAATATTGTTTGGCGGATGGTCGACCCATAGCAGAAGTAGAAAATTTAACAGGTATTGTCGTACCGGTGTGAAATTATTATGTCGTTTGAACCCATTGCTATTATTGGCCATTCCTGTTTATTTCCGGGTGTACATAGTCCCCAGGATTTATGGCGAGTCAGTTTAGATAAAAAAGATTGTTTGAGTGAGTCTCCAAAAGGGCATTGGCTGATTGATCCTTCCCATATAATCGATCCGCACAATCCGCTAGCTGTCGATCATACCTGGAGTACGCGTGGTGGTTATGTCACTGGTTTTGAACAGATATTTGATCCTAATGTTTTTCTCATACCCGCTAAAGAAATTCAGGGTTTAGACCAAGTATTTAAGTGGCCGTTATATTTAGCGCAACAAGCGTTAGCGATGGCTGGGTATGCGCCAGATCTGCGCCACAGTCGCGCCGGTGTTATTTTTGCTAATTTAGGTTATTCCACCACAAAATTTATCCATTTGGCGCTTGAGAATTGGATAACGCAGCAAGCGCCACAATTGCAAGCGCTCTGTCCTGATAAAGCCGATGCGCGTAATCGCTTTATGTCTGGTTTGCCAGCGCAATTTTTAGCGCGGGCGCTGGGTTTTTCTGGCGTGGCTTATACACTGGATGCGGCCTGCGGTTCTGCTTTATATGCCTTGAAATTGGCATGCCAAGAATTACAGCAAAGACGAGCCGATATCATGTTGGCAGGGGGAATAAATGCCAGCGATACTTTGCTTTTGTTGATGGGTTTTACTACCCTGCATGCCTTAAGTCGGCGTGGACAATGCATACCGTTTGATAGTCGCGCAGATGGTTTATTACCGTCAGAAGGCGGTGGGCTTTTTGTATTGAAGCGCTTGAGTGATGCGGTGCGTGATAAAGATTCTATACTGGGAGTGATTCGTGGGATTGGTTTATCCAATGATGGTCGTGGACATGGATTATTGGCGCCTTCCATTGCTGGGCAAATATTGGCAATGGAGCAAGCTTATGCTGTGGCCGGCATTGATCCAAACACGATTTCCTATGTGGAATGCCATGCCACCAGTACGACCGTCGGGGACAAAATTGAATTGCATAGCATGCAACAAATCTTCAAGGAGAATGAGAATTTATATTTAGGCGCCTTGAAATCTAATTTGGGGCATGCATTGACCGCTTCTACAGCCGCCTCCGTCAGCAGGGTACTCTGTGCTATGCAGCATGGCGTATTGCCGCCGATTAGAACTTTGGAAAATCCCCTAGAAGATTTAAAAAATTCCAAGTTTACTCCGTTGTTACAAGCCCAACCTTGGCAAACTGAGCAGCAACCCTTGCGGGCTGCTGTTAACGGTTTTGGCATGGGTGGTACGAATGCACATTTAATCCTTGAGCAATATCAGCCAGAACAATTTACTGTTTTTGTGCAGAAATCAAAATCCAGCACAAGCGCACAGACAGATAAAAATCAGGACACTGACGCGAAATCACAAGAAGCGATTGCAGTAATTGCAGTCGATGCTATCGTTGGCACTAGCTCCAACCTGCAGCAATTAACCGAACATTTCATGACTGGCCATTCTTTATTGCAAGAAATAGAGGGTAGTCGTCAAGCGCGCACTGAGCAAATTAATTTACCCCTCAATTTACACTGCCCGCCTAATGATCTAAAGGACACTTTAGGCCAACAATTGAGCATCTTAAAAGTTGGATTAGCAGCCATGCAGCAGGTAAAAAAACCAGCTTTGGGCGATAAGACTGGCGTGTATATGGGCATGGGGGGTGATCCTGAGGGGGCGCATTATGGTATACGCTGGATGTTGCCTGGATTATTTGCTAAAGCGGGCATTGAAGTGTCTCAAGAATGGTTACTTAAGGCGCGTGACAGTGTTTGCGCCAATCCTTGTCATGCCGCTAATGTGCTTGGCGCTATGACTAATATTATTGCCAGCCATTTGGCGGTTGAATTTGATTTTAAAGGTCCGTGTTTTGCTGTCAGCAGTGAAGAACTCTCCGGTATTAGCGCTTTGCAAATCGCCATAGATGCCTTGCAGGCCAAAGAAATCGATATGGCTTTAGTGGGGGCTGTGGATATGAGTTGTACCGCTATGCACCAAGCGGTTGCTAAAACTTTATTATCCGCTGAAAAACAAATAGCCGGCGATGCTGCAGTGACTTTGGTATTAAAGCGCTTGAGCGATGCGCAGCGCGATCAAGAAACAGTTGTTGCAGTGTTGACGCCGATGCCAGATGCGGTGTTAGAGAAATCGGTTTCTTATACTTTGACGGAAACTAGTTTCAGTCATTTATTTGGACATGCGCATGCCGCTTCAGGATTACTGCATTTAGCTTTAGCTGCTGTGGCATGCAATAAGCGCTTGTTACCGGCAACATCGGGTAAAAATTTTCCGTTGCCTTGGGTCGTTGAGAATAAATCCAATGTTGCGAAACTTGAAGTGACAGCACTAGGTGGTCAGCAACAAAGTTTTTATATTGCAGCAGATGCTGAAGTTAGCAAAAATCATTTACAGCCGTTTTTATTGCGAACACCGCCCCAGCTATATTGTTTCTCCGGCAAGGATCGTCGTGACGTGATTCAAGCTTTGCAGGCCAAGACTTTTTCTCAAACTGGTACAGCAAAATTGGTGATAGTGGCTGACAACGAACAAATGCTTGAGCGCAAGCTACCCATTGCCTTGCAATTGCTCAATACCACTAAACCCAATCCCAGTTTACCGCATCATGGCATCTATTATCGGGATCATCCGCTGGCAGGTGAAATCGCTTTTGTGTTTGCGAGTTCCAGCACTTCCTATCAGGATATGGGAATTGATTTAACGCTGGCATTTCCCGAATTAATTTATAAAATTCGAAAACTTTATCCTAAATTACAATCGATATTAGATTTGCTCTATGGTCAAACTTTTAATCCAAAAAACTTTTTCGAAGAGTCATTGGCCACAGCGTATATTAGCTGGCTGCATTGTTTGTTGAGTCGCGATATTTTGGGAATTACACCCGATTGCATTATGGGACATTCTTTAGGTGAAACTAATGCGTTGAGTGCTTATGGGATTTTTCAAGACTTGGATGCTATGTCGAGTTTTGCCGTGCAATCTGGATTGTTTACCGATTTGCTATACGGTAAATACACTGCGTTGCGTGATTATTATCCTAATTTAACTGAAGAGGAAATTGGTTGGCAAAATTGGCGCGTACATGCGGATATTAATTTGATTCGCCAAGCACTGGCTGATGAACCTTATTGCCATTTAAGCATTATCAATACCCCACATGATGGCGTCATTGCAGGTCTGCCGGCGGCTTGTCGACGTATTATCGATAAACTGCACGTGCAAGCTGTAAATAAACTCAAATTTGATTTTATGGTGCATTGTCCAGAAGTGCATGCAGCGGCCAAACCTTGGTATCAATTCTATCATCGGCATATTGCTTCCGAAAAAATACGTGTGTATTCCTGCATCACTGGCAAACCTTATGCGCTGACGGGAGCGCAAGTAGCCGAGCATATGTTAAAAATAGGCACAGAGACGGTGGATTTTCCGAAGTTGATTCAGAATGCTTGGAATGACGGAGTGCGGGTATTTATTGAGCATGGTCCTCAAGGGTTGTGCAGTCATTGGATTAAAGAGATTTTAGGCGATAAAGAATATGTAGCGACGCATTATGATCAAACCGGTCGCTCGGGTTTGGTGCAACTCATGCATTTGATGGCAGAATTAATCGCTGCCGGTGTTAGGATTGATTATCAGGCTGTTAAAGAGGGTCTAGCCACATGAATAAAGCACTTAACAGCAGAACCCTAGGCTACGCCGCTCATGTGACTGTAAAGCCCATACCACCGTTAGAGCCAGTGACCTTGGCGCAATTGCAAAGAATGTCTGAGCAGCATGAGAAAATAAAACCCTTGTTCAACCGCCAAGATTTAGAAATTTTGGCCAGCGGCAAAATATCCTCAGTGTTTGGCCCGTTATTTGCGCAACAAGATGCCTATGTCAGACAAGTACGCATGCCAATGCCGCCCGTATTATTTGTCGATCGTGTGATGAAAATTGAAGGTGAACCTGGCAGCATGTCTAAAGGGAAAATTTGGACTGAAACTGATATTGCGGCGGATGCCTGGTATTTACACGATGGCCATATGCCGCCAGGAATTATGGTAGAGGCAGGACAAGCGAATTTGCTGTTGGTTTCTTGGATGGGCGCGGATTTTTATAATAAAGGTGAGCGCATTTTTCGCTTGTTAGGGGCAAATACCACTTTTCACGGCGAGTTACCTAAACCTGGTGATACCTTATGTTTTGAGATTGAATTGGAAGGTTTTGCAAAGTTAGGTGATTTGCGTTTGGCATTTTTTCATTATGATGGCTACATTAATGGCGAGTTACGCATTAGCATGCGTAAAGGTCAAGCGGGTTTTTTTACTGATAAGGAATTGGCTGAGTCTGCCGGGATTGTTTGGGATGCAGCGACTGCAAAATATAAAGCGAATGCCAGAGTGGATGCACCTAAAGTGATTTGTCAGCGCGAGCATTTTAATGCGGAACAGGTTAAAGCATTTGCTGCCGGTGATATTTATCAATGTTTTGGCGCCGGCTTTGAAAAAGCACAAACGCAAAAATATAGTCCGCGCATTGAAAAAGGTGCGCTGTGTTTCATTGATGAGGTCACACATTTTAATCCAACAGGTGGGCCGGCTGGACGCGGTTATATGCGTGCCATACAAAAAATATCTCCCGATGCTTGGTTTTTCAAAGGCCATTTTAAAAATGATCCTTGTATGCCGGGAAGTTTGATGGCGCAGGCAGGTTCGCAACTGTTGAATTTTTATCTGGCGGCATTAGGTTATACCTTAGATAAAGAGGGTTGGCGTTTTGAACCGGTATCGGGTGAAGAGTTGCAAATGCGCTGCCGTGGACAATGTTTACCGACAAACAAAGAAATTAGCTATGAAATTTTTATTGAGGAAGTGATCTCAGAGCCGTATCCAACAGTTTATGCACATTTGCTTGGCATGATCGATGGTTTAAAGGCCTTGTATGTCAAAGGTGCTTGTATGCGGTTGGTGCCTAAAGAGAATTAAATTATGAACCAAAATACCTACCCAAAAAATATTGCTCAAATTGTTTCGCAAGTGCGAGAACCTATTCATATTGTGCTGAATAAACACACACAAAGATACGAGCCGGTTTTAGCTAAAGAAATCTCTACTGACCCATTGCAGCAAGAAAATTTAATAGCTACTTTGCCGCCGTTATATCCAGAATGGTTGGGGGATGCTAATTTTCTAGCCACACATCAGCTGCGTTTCCCCTATGTTGTTGGAGAAATGGCCAACGGCATCGCCTCAGCCGAATGTGTAATCGCCGCAGTTAAAAGCGGCTTTATGGGCTCCTTCGGCGCAGCTGGTCTCATGCCGGATGTCGTTGAGAAAAATTTGCAGAAGATCTATCAGCAATTACAAAGTTTTTCCGGTTGGGGTGCGAATTTAATCTTCAACCCCAATGAACCGGCGTTAGAAGAGGCAACTGTCAATTTATTTTTACGCTTTGGCATACAGCGCGTATCTGCTTCTGCCTATATGTCGTTAAGTCCCTTCATTGTGCATTATGCGTTTTCCGGTTTGCATACCGATTCGCAAGGGAACATTTGTAGACGCAATCATGTATTAGCTAAAATTTCACGCGTTGAAGTTGCCAAGTTATTTATGACGCCAGTGCCGGGTGAATTGTTAGCGCAATTAGTCAGCCAAGGCAAACTCACACAACAAGAAGCTGACTTAGCTAAAAATCTTCCTGTTGCTGAAGATATTACTGCCGAAGCCGATTCTGGTGGACACACCGATAATCGCCCATTAGGTGCATTATTTCCGGTGATTCAGCATCTTGCCGCGCAAATGACAGAAAAACATGGCTATGCACAACCCTTGCGTGTCGGTGCAGCAGGTGGCTTGGGTACGCCAACGGCAGTAGCTGCCGCTTTTGCCATGGGCGCAGCCTATGTGCTCACCGGTAGCGTGAATCAAGCGGCGGTAGAAGCCGGTATTTGTCCCAAAGCCAAAGCTATGCTAGCTGAGGCAGATATGACGGATGTCGAAATGGCGCCGGCAGCGGACATGTTTGAATTGGGTGTGAAGCTGCAAGTATTAAAGCGTGGCACTTTATTTAGTCGGCGGGCTTTGAAATTTTATGAACTGTATGTCAAATACCCGACGCTTGAAGCCATCCCCGCAGAAGAAAAAGCTAATCTTGAGGAAAAATGTTTTCATGCGACGCTTGAAGAAGTTTGGAAAAATACCCGAGCTTTTTTTGCCGCGCGTGATCCACGTCAGGTGACATTAGCCGAACAAAATCCCAAGCATCGTATGGCCTTGGTATTTCGCTCTTATTTGGGGTTATCTAGTCGCTGGGCGATTAGCGGTGATGAATCACGCCGGTTAGATTATCAGCTTTGGTGTGGTCCGGCGATGGGCGCATTTAATGATTGGGTGAAAGGCTCTTTTTTAGAAACACTTGAAAATCGCACGGTACAACAGATTGGTTATAATTTGCTGGAAGGTGCTGCGGTGATTACTCGGGCAGCCCAATTACGCAGTTATGGGGTGGCAGTGCCCTTGAGTGCTTTTGAATTTATTCCTCGGCCGCTGGGTTAAAATTTTTCTCTCCAAGGGGAGAGGGAAATTAGTTAGTTGCTGGCGCGAAATTCAAAAAGGCACGTCGTTTCGGCAGGAAGCCGGGATCTAGTTGACAGGGAAGTTAAAGTTTCGCTTTCCTGCGAACTAGATCCCGGCTTCCTGCCGGGATGACGTGCCTTCTTTTTGAGTCTTAAATGAGATGTGTGCATCGGATAGCTCAGCCCACAAGGGAGC
Organism: Gammaproteobacteria bacterium; assembly: GCA_035546635.1. Lineage (NCBI taxonomy): Bacteria > Pseudomonadati > Pseudomonadota > Gammaproteobacteria > Gammaproteobacteria bacterium. Next base: position 98,593 of record DASZWJ010000031.1, on the reverse strand, counting down.
TGGAAACCTATTTGTATAACCAAGCTGCGAAAATCACTCAGACAAAGAAGGTAGCGTTGATTGTCCTCGAGTATTCTCAGTATCTGCAGGCGAAGGCGATAAATTTGCTTGTTTTGCCATTAAATTTAAAATCGCTTTGGCGCGACCAAGCGCATTTTGATCTTTGGCTGGCAAAACCATCGAATGTGAAATTTCTTGTAATTTAGTAGCGTAACTTTCTGCATAATTTTTTGCCCAATCTTTGATAGTCTCGGGCTTGTGCATCAATTTCAACAGGTCATCTAATACTTTATTTCCATATGGAAATATGGGCTGTAAAATAGCAATAACCTCATGTAATTTCTGCATCATCCCTGCTACAGGGGGAGGAAAAAATAATTGACCGCTACTCGTAGATATTTCCCAGGCTAATGGTGTCAGTTCGCCTTGATTCACAAGCGCTTTATGTAATGAATTAGCTTGTGAATATCCTAGTTTAGCGGATTGTCGTAATAACATATCGACATGAGGCATTGAATCCATTAATAAATCATGTTCTTCAGTAGGCGTCGGAGATTTCTTGGCTTGTTTTCTTTTTTCAAAAATATTTTTTGCTAATTGAAAGTATAATTTACCTATGTCTATTTCATCATCAAAATTTTCTATATTTATACCTAATCGCTTAGATAACCCATCAGTGACATATCTTGGATCATTTTTTAAAATGATTTTTAACCATTTAGGCATAGGTCCCTGATTAACAGAGCTAATGGCATCTTGTGGAATCTTTTCCATTCCTTGTTTTAAATAAGAAAATGACTTTTTAAAGTAATTTAGATTTGTTGATTTGAGGAGTTGGTAGGCATACTCGACAAAAGCATAATCTTTTTCAGATTCAGATGAATTGGTTAAGTGTTTTTGTGTGTTTAACCAACTTTTCCGTGCTTCTTGAAACAGTTGTATTATCTTTTCTTTAGGTAGATCTGAATCTATTTTGTCAAACTCTAAAGCAGCTATCAAAATTTTAGCTTGATAATACTCGAATTCTGCAGCTTTATTTAGAAGTGCTATAGCTATATCTGAGTTTGATAAGGGAGTATGCTCTGCCAATTCATCAGGTTCCTCCGTAGTGTCAGGTTCATGCACCCCGGCCAGTTTTTGCATTACTTGAATCAATTCTGGTACTTTTTCAAAGTATTCTGAAGAAAATGTTGGAAATGATAAAAAAATTGTACCAAGATTATAAAAGCTTTTGCCTAAATCATTTTTTCCCAAGTTAAACCAACGGGAAAATAGTTCTTTAATATATTCCTCTTTCTCATCAGGGAGATCTGCGTTAGAAGTTCTTAGTTCTGCATAGACTTTGGGAAATCGAAGAATACAAGAAATTAGTCTTAGTATTGCAAAACTATCATTCTCGTAATTAGTAACAATATCCATAAAAAATTTAGCTAATTTAATTGGTAGTGTTGATGGATCATAATCTTTTGAGTTGTGGTTTCCGAAATAATCAGGATCGTTCTTAGTAAGCGGCCAATATTCAGGAGCCCGTTTAATAGGATTTTTATTTTTAACATCAAAAAAATCAGAAATTGGATTTTCTGATTTTGCATCCTTTCGTAAAAATGTTTGCCATAGCTTTTTGTCTCGGCTTACTAACTGCATATCTTTGGACAAATCGCCAAACTGAAAAATCTCTTTTGGTTTTAACCCGAGCAAAGCTTCTTGTATCAAATGATCTGGTAAAGAATTTAACTGAAGTTTCTTATCTGCATCCGCAATAGTTCGAGCTGTGTCGCTATCAGTTTCTAGTTGTAGTTGCTGAGCCACCATCTGCGAATACTCTTTTAATTCATCTGGTTTTGGTGGTGTTTCTGGAAGTTCTTTCAATTGAGAACGCAGAGGTACATACTCTTCATCATCTTCGTTTTCTGCGGTTTTTGCTTGCAAAGACATAGTTTTCGCAAGTTCGAGATCCCTGGCCTCTTTAGCTAGATCTGCGTGCGTTATGATTTTTTTTTCATCTGCAGTATCGGAAGCTTCTTGCTGAAGACTATTTAATTCTGGCTTTTTAATTTCTGAAGGTTGATCGCTCATCTGGGCTCTCTTTTTAGGGGGTATCAGGTTGTAGAGATATTTCGTAATTGCTTCTCCTCCTTTGATAATAAAGGGGGAGATTACAATGCTAGGGATTATCAGTTGATTTATCTCGGTTTCTTTAATATGCAAATATAGCATTTGCAAATTAAGAAAAAATTAAGAAAAAAATTATTGTGTCTTTTTTCAATTTGGTTCCCGAGTCATCGTCATTATAAATTATTACAAACCCTTCTTTGAGAAAATCGCCAGCCAAGCCCTCTTGCTCTTTTTAGAAACATTTGAAAATCGCACGGTGCAACCGATTGGTTATAATTTTCTGGAAGGTGCTGCGGTGATTACGTGGGCGACGCAATTAAGCGGTTATGGGGTGGCAGTGCCTTTGAGTACTTCTGAGTTTATTCCTCGGCTGTTGGTTTAAAGTCTCTAACTTTTATAAACCCGAGTAAGATGCGCAGCTAATCCAGTATCGTAGAAATAAATTTTAGGACTCGAATTACCGCCCCTTCCAAAGGAGGGGCGGAAGTGATGAAGTTGCGGAAAAATTTCCTACTCTCCAGAGACTAACAAGCGTTATAATCAACCAAGATAAGTTAATGGATTAATCATTGTGGATCATAATGCTGCAAGAAAATACGGAAAATTTGTAACCATCATAGCATTTTTGCTATTATTATTTATTTTTTCAGCAAGCATTTTCTTCCGCCCCTTAAATCATTACAAACCCTTCTTTGAGAAAATCGCCAGTCAAGCCCTCCATCAACCGGTGACAATCGGTAAAGTCGCCGGCGCTTGGCACGGTTTATTACCGGTGATTGACCTCGATCACATCACCATCTACGACGCTACCGGACAGATTAAACAGCTACAAGCTGAGCATCTGCAATTCAGTTTAAATCTGCTTAAAAGCTTAACCCATTGGAGTTTAATGCCAGATACGATTTATTTATCTGGCGCTAAGCTATACATCGAGCAATTCCCCAATGATACTTGGGCGATTAACGGTATAAAAATTCAACCAAAAGGACCAACTTCCACGCATCCGATTGAAGATATTCTTACTTGGCTGAAAAACTATGAGCAAATTGGTTTAGCGCAGGTGGATGTGCACCTGAAAAAAATGGATGGCACAGAAGCAGCCATCAAAAATTTACAATTATTGTTGACCCCTGTTGTGGGTGCACTCAAACTCGATGCCGATCATACGAAAATTACTAGCCCGCAGTTGTTTACCGAGCCGTTAACTTTTGAGCGTATCAAGTTGGATTTAACCGGTTTAGAGACAAGGCAAGGCTGGAAGTTATCTGTTAAACAGCTTTTTCTGAGCAATGCCGATTTAAAGCTCCAAGCGGTGATGGATGTTAATTTTCACAAAAATGATAAGGATATATTGCTACATGCTAATTTTTCTGACAATAAAATCACCCAACTACTTAAGTATCTTCCTCGTGGGATGTTATCGGAAAAATTAAATGCTTGGTTAAAAACTGCCTTGGTTAACGGTGATAGCGTGCATGGCAAGGTGCTGCTGCAAGGACCGCTGTCGCATTTTCCTTTTGCAGATGGTAAAGGTCGATTTCAGGCTAATCTGCAAATAGAAAATACTGATTTACATTACCTATCCGGCTGGCCTGATCTCACGAATATTTACGGCCATCTGAAATTTAATAATAATAGTCTTAGCGCCGATGTGGTGAATGCTAAAGTGCTGGGAGTCGATACCCACGCCATTCATGCAGAAATTCCCGATTTACATCACGCTACTTTAAAATTGCATTGGAATTCAGATGCTAAATATAGTGATTTAAGTCGCTTTGTTTTTGCCAGTCCGTTAAATGCGGTGATTGGCGATACCTTCAGATATCTTGATTACACAGGCCCAACCCATTTAACGATAGATTTAATCGCGCCCTTATATGAGTCAAAAGGCCTCAAGGTGAATGGTCATTATGTATTGAAACCGGAAGGTATTTTAAAAATACCGGCTTACCAAATTGTTTTAAATAAAGTGCAAGGGGCTTTACAGTTTACTGAGAACAGTGTGAATGCCAAAGAAATCAAAGGGCAATGGCTCGGTCAACCGACTGCAATTAATATCGTGACTCGGCATAATGCTATTGTTGTTCCGTTACAAAATCCAAGCATTGAAACTGATGTTAACATTATAGGTGGCTTATCTCTGCCAGAGGTGATTAAAAATTATCACTTAGATTTTTTAACGCCCATTTTAACTGGCGTGGCGCCATATAAAGCCAAGCTAACTTTCACGACCCTAAATGATAAAGTGCATACTGGCCTTCTAGTGAATTCTAACTTGGTAGGCGTGGGTGTTAATTTGCCTGTGCCTTTGAAGAAAACCCCAGAGCAAAGTCAGCCAACTGTCATTAAACTCGAATCCGCAGATAACAAAGCCAATATTTTCTTCGATTATGGGAAAAAATTAAGTGCAGCCTTAGCTTTAGAACATCAGGCGCAAACCACCCATCTAGTCAGTGGTGATATTGAATTAGGTGGTAAACCGGCAAAACTGCCCAATACCTCAGGTTTGATCGTTAACGCTAAAATTCCCAGCTTGAATTTAAGTGAGTTGGGTCAATATTTTTCATCAAGTGAAATCACAGCTAAAAAGACTGCAAAACCGGCAAAGGCAGGAGGTAAGGAGAGAATGAATATCAAAAATATTACTCTCAATATCGATAAATTAAGCGCCTTTGGTATCACCGTGGATAAAGTGTTAATTCAAGTGAAACAAATGCTGGATGCTTGGTTGATTAAAGTCAATGGTGTTAATTTACAGGGATATATTTCGATTCCATTTGATTTATCTTCCGATAAATTCATTAAAGCGAATTTTCAACGTGTTTGTTTAACTTCTTCTACAGTGAATGCGACACAGAAAAACGTAGCGACTAAAAAAGTAATGCAGAATATCAGTTATATTAATCCCCAACAAATTCCCTCATTAGATCTGATTTTTCAGAATGTTTATATTGATAAACACCCATTAGGCACCATCTGCTTTTTGACGATGCGGCAAAAAAATGCCATGCAAATTACTCGATTGAGTGTAGATTTTCCTCTGTTTAGATTTCTTGCTATGGGGCATTGGCGCAGTATTAATGGTAAACCCAGCACGATTCTCGGCGGATATCTAAAAACTAAGAATTTGGGTATGTTATTGTCGGATTGGAATCTGACTAAAAGTTTAAAGGGCGCCAAAGGTTTTGGTAGCTTTACTTTAAGCTGGCCAGGTCCGCTTTATGAAGTAGATACTCATAAACTCAATGGCAAATTCGCTTTTGATTTTGAAAAAGGTGAAATATTAAATGTCATTAATAATCGTGCTGAAGCGGGTCTAGGCAGGATTTTAAATTTATTGACCATACAAAGTTTACAAAATTTATTACTAAAACCTTTTAGCATTTTAACGCCAAAAACCAGTTTTGATTTTGATGATTTAACGGGGGATTTTACTGTGACGAATGGTAATGCTGAAACCAAAGATGCTTTGATTAAAGGTGATCTTGCTAAAATTGAGACAGAGGGGCGTATTGGCCTTGGCGCTAAAGATTATGATTTATCAGTAAAAATCACGCCATTTTTGACTAGCAGTCTGGCGGGTGCGTCGATATTTATTGGTGGGCCCATTGTCGCGGCAGGGGTATGGGTGATAAATAAATTGATTGGTGGAATTTTAAATGGCTTGTTTAGTACGACGTATCATGTGACGGGTAGTTGGACGGATCCGGTTTTTGAGAAGGTTTGAGGTCAACCGCCCACTTCCTTTTTGCGAGGTTCTCACCCCCCTTTGAAAAAGGGGGTCGAAGGCCGCAAGGCCTGAGGGGGGATTTAAAAAGCAGTGAGTACTAACACACTGTATTAAACACCCAAAACTCTTTAAATCCCCCCGCAGCCTGACGGCTGCGACCCCCTTTTTCTAAGGGGGTGATTTTGTGATTTTAATGCGCTGCAACCAGATCAATAAAAATCTCTCCATACCGTTCCAGCTTACTTTGTCCCACACCGGAAATAGTCGCAAACTCCTCCAACGTGCGCGGCTTCTGGTGATGAATTTCAATCAAAGTACTATCATGAAAAATCACATACGGTGGCACACTCTGCTCACGCGCTAAATCCAACCGTTTACTACGCAGCGCTCGCCATAATGCATCATCTGGAGCCGGTCCTTGGGGGCGATCTGCAGCAGTTTTCTTGGCTGGTTTAGCCGCTTTTTCTTTTTTACGTGTCACTTCAGGATCTTTACGAAAGGCAATCGTCTGTTCTCCACGCAGCAGCTTCTGACTCTGCGTCGTCAGCTGCAAGCTGCCAAAACCACGCATATCGATAGTCAACAAATTCGCCGCAACCAATTGCCGATAAATACTCTGCCACTGCTGCGGTGTATACGCCTGGCCAATGCCGAAGGTCGAAACCTTATCGTGATTAAAGCGCGCTACCTGGGGTGTCACCTTACCGGTTAGCACGTCTACAAGATGCTTCACGCCAAAGCGCTGTCCAGTGCGATAAACGCAAGATAATGCCATTTGTGCGGCAATCTGACCGTCCCAGGTGGCCACAGGCGTAAGACAATTATCGCAATGATTGCAGGGTGGGTGATACGCTTCTCCAAAATAATGCAGCAACACCTGTCTTCTACACAAAGTGGTTTCACAAAAACCCAGCAGCGCATCCAGCCGGCGGCGCTCTAGACGCTTGTGTTGCTCATCGGCTTCTGAACTATCCAACATTTGTCGCAACACAATCACATCGCCTAATCCATAAGACAACCAGGCATTAGCGGGCAAACCATCTCGGCCAGCACGGCCGGTTTCTTGGTAATATCCTTCAATACTTTTGGGTAGATCCAGATGTGCGACAAAGCGCACGTTGGATTTATCGATACCCATGCCAAAAGCCACGGTTGCCACCATGATGACGCCTTCCTCTCGGATAAAGCGCATTTGATTTTTTTGTCGGGTAGCATTATTCAAACCGGCATGATAGGGCAGCACTTCCCAGCCTTTTTGCTGTAGCCATGCTGCGGTTTCTTCAACACGTTTGCGTGATAGGCAATAGACAATACCGGCATCACCGCGGTGTTCGGATTCCAGAAAACGGTGCAGCTGCTCGCGGGCGTTTTGTTTTTGTACAATGCGGTAGACAATATTCGGGCGATCGAAGCTGGCGATAAATTGGCGAGCCTCCTGTAAACCCAGGCGCTCAATAATTTCTTGGCGGGTAGGGGCATCGGCAGTGGCCGTGAGGGCGATTCTCGGTATGTGCGGGAAGCGTTCATGCAATATCGACAGTTGCACATATTCAGGGCGGAAGTCATGTCCCCATTGCGATACGCAATGGGCTTCATCTATGGCAAATAGCGCGATTTTTGTTTGTTCCAGCAAGCTAAGAAAACGCGGCGTCAAAAGTCGCTCTGGGGCGACGTAGAGCAAATCGAGCTGACCTTTGATCAGTTGTTGTTCAACTTCCCAGGCGCTTTGTGGGTCAAGGGTTGAGTTCAAAAACGCCGCTTTAACTCCCAGCTGTGATAAGGCATCGACCTGGTCTTGCATTAAGGCGATTAAGGGTGAGATGACAATACCCACACCCGCTCTGGCGATAGCCGGAATCTGATAACACAGCGACTTACCACCGCCGGTAGGCATGAGTACAAAGGCGTCTAAGCCTTTGATTATATGTTCGGTAACTGCTGCTTGATTGCCACGGAATTCATGGTAACCAAAGACATTGTGCAGGATTTCCAGGGCAGAGGACATGTTGCACCGTGAGTTTTTATTTTTGGATGAGGTACTGTGAGAGGCGATACTGTATCATGTTGTTGGTGGGTGTCTACTCCGTATTTCCTCTCCCAACTATGACCGAAGGGAGCAAGTTCTCACCCCCTTTGAAAAAGGGGGTCGAAGGCCTGAGGGGGGATTTAAAGAGTTTTGGGTGTGCAATATTGTGTGTTAGTACTCACCAGCTCTTCAAATCCCCCCTCAGGCCTTGCGGCCTTCGACCCCCTTTTTCAAAGGGGGTATGTGTAAGGAGAATCATGAAAAAACACATTTATATAGGCACTTCCGGCTGGACTTACGCTGATTGGTCTGATCTTTTCTACCCCAAAGACCTTCCTAAAAACCAATGGCTGGAATATTACACCACCCAATTTAACACCTTAGAATTAAACGCTACATTCTATCGCACTTTCCCAGAAAAAGTTTTCAAGAGTTGGTATAAACGCACGCCAGAAAATTTTCATTTTGTAGTCAAAGCCTCACGCTATATTACCCATAGAAAATATTTATTAGATGTGACTCCAGCCATTGAACGATTTGAAAAATCAATCCGACCATTAAAAGAAAAAGCCAGCTTAATTTTGTTACAACTTCCACCAAGAATGCCTTATCATCCCGAGCGATTACAGGCTGCATTAGCCGCATTTTCTGATGCTTCAAGGGTAGTTGTTGAATTTAGAAATAAAGCTTGGTTAACAGAAGAGGTGTTAGCAATATTAATAAAATTTAAAGCCATTTTTTGTAATGTGGATTCCCCTGCAATCCAAATTTACGATAAAGTGACGTCAGATATTGCTTATTTGCGTTTGCATGGACAAAAAGCGCTGTATGATGATAACTACACAGCGAGACAACTGAAAAAATTTGCAGCCAGTATTGAACATTTATTACAGCAGGGAGCTAAAAAAGTGTATGTTTTCTTTAATAATGATTATCACGCCTATGCGCCGACCAATGCGAAACAACTTAAAAAAATATTGAGCAAAAATATAAACAATATCGGCAAGGAATAAACCTTGCCGATAATTTAGTTTCTTGCATATTTCGTACTACCTACTCACCCCCTTTGAAAAAGGGGGTGAGTAGATAGCATATTTCGTTTAAGTGCCGTATTTGTTACCTACAACAGCACCGCCTACAGCGCCGGCTGTGCCGCCGATAATAGCACCAGTGGTTCCACCCACAGCCCCGCCAACTACAGCGCCACCTAAACCTCCAACGCCGGCGCCAACAACGGTATTACCCGTCCTGTTATGCGTGCAGGCACCTAAAGTTAAAAAAAGCATAATAAAGAAAATGAGTATTAATGGTTTCCTGTTCATGGTAGCTCCTTTAAATTTAATAACTCTGTAAGTAAATTCACTTACCTTGTTAGTTTTTTTACTTAACAGCTACTTTTAAATCTAGTAGATAAATGCCACGAATTCCACACGGGCATTGAATTTTTCAATTCTAAGTACTATATATTTTAAAGGGAAAGTGGAAAAACAATGCGCATGATGCTGCGTGTTTTGGTAAGCTTTTTTAATACCCCGACAATTTATACAAGGAGTTTAATATGCCAAATAATCATTTCAGTTTACAAGACACGAATAAGCTTTTACTAAAGGCAAAAGAAGAATTAGCTGCCGCTATCGAAAATGTGAAGCATAATGCTTTAAAGTCTTTCGAGGCTGCCAGTAATTCCGCCAAGAAAGGCGCTCACGATGGTCGTGATTGCATGGAAGCTTGCATTAAGAAACATCCGTTTAAGTCAGTTGGCATTGCTTTGCTGACGGGTGCTGCGATTGTTTCTTTGCTGCGGTTTAAATAATTTTGTAGATTTTACCTTCTCCCATTCCGCAGGGGACTCCTTCTGTCACTGACGGGAGAAGGTCACTGACGGGAGAAGGATTTCTACTATTCATCTCCACTGCTGTATCCTGGTCTAGATAAATTTGACGCTGCTGGTGCTTCTTTTTTCGGAAACCAGGAAAACGCTTTGACCCCCGGTTCTGGTGGTGGTGCGCTGGGTTTAGGGAGGGGCTCTGCACCCGCACCGCCTGGTGGTGATGTGCTGGGTTTTGCTGGCTCTGTCCTCCCTCCGTCTGGTGGTGGCGCACTGGGTGATGGCATTTTTCCATCAGTTGGTGCTCCACTGCCGGCAGATGCAGATTTTTTCTCTTCCAATGGAGCAGCCGGCGCCTTCATCCTAGCATTTAACATTTCTTCAAATTTGTCGGGTGTTCCGCGTCCATTTTTAATATCCTTGCGCACTTCTTGAGCAGCTTGGTTGAGTTTAAACAGGTCTTCGTGGCCTTTGCTAGGTTTGAAATCTTTACCAAAATCGACGGCAATGCCAGATCTTATCAATTTTTCAATTTCCGCATCTTTGCCTTTCCAGGGACCATTAATCTTTGCGCATAACTGAGTCAGCGGCTTGCCTGAGTTGAGACTATGGTCTATGCAGGCAGAAACTGTCTTGTCATGATTGTTATCATAGTCTTTGACTCTGAAGGTTTTGGCTTCAAATTTCTTAGATTTTTTTGCATCAGACTCTTTTTTGACATTAGGGTCGTCATCTGTAGATTCCGGCTCGCAATCTGTAGATTCTTTTTTCAAGCCAGGATCATCATTTGTTTTTGTTTTGGGATGAGGATCATCGCTTGTTGAAGTGAATGTGATAGAATCTTCTTCTCCATAAGTATCTTCATCTGTTTCTCCTAGTGTGGAATCAGTCGAGTTATTGATATTTATTCCCCTCAATTTTCTGGATTCCAGCTCCTCTTCTAAAGCCTCCTTGAACTGATCGCGAGCAATTGATTCGCTCCGGTGTTTATTTCTGACAACTTCAGCAGCTGCTAAACGTTCCCTAGCATCATCATCTAGAGCGCAACCTTCTGCCACTTCAATCTTAACGCCAGTGTCGATCAATCGGTTAATGGCATCATTATCTGCAGTCCAATCACCACCGATAGTCACAGTATGGTCCATGGTTTTTCCGAAGCTTTTATCTGCATGACGTATGAATTCGCTTACCGCTGCCTGGTGGTCATGAGTTTCGTCTATAGACGCAATTTTCGTTCTCTTGTCAGTGTCTGGATCTTTTGGGCCATATGCTAAATAGGTATCTACACTACCGGGAGCGAAAGAAGGACGATGCAATGTTGGATCAACTGGTAGATAGGGTTGACCTTCATCAGATGTTTCAAATAGATCTGGGTCAGTTTCCATGCCTTCAGCTGTTTCACCTTTGGGATGATCTTTAAAATCATTAGAAACAATTTTTGGATAAAGGGAGGCTATTTCCTCTTCCTCACCTTCTTTTTGTGGTTGAGCTACTTCACCACTAGCAACAGGGATTTGTGAAGGTTGTTCTTCATGCCGTTCTTCATTCTCTTCTTCTTCCTCTTCCTCCTCATCATCATCTTCTTTTTGTGGTTGAGCTACTTCATCACTAGCAACAGGGATTTGTGAAGGTTGTTCTTCATGCCGTTCTTCATTCTCTTCTTCTTCCTCTTCCTCCTCATCATCATCATCTTCTTTTTGTGGTTGAGCTACTTCACCACTAGCAACAGGGATTTGTGGAGGTTGTTCTTCATGCCGTTCTTCATTCTCTTCTTCTTCCTCTTCCTCCTCATCATCATCTTCTTTTTGTGGTTGAGCTACTTCACCACTAGCAATAGGGATTTGTGGAGGTTGTTCTTCATGCCGTTCTTCATTCTCTTCTTCTTCTTCTTCCTCATCTTCTTTTTGTGGTTGAGCTACTTCACTGCTAGCAACATGATCTTGCTGCTGTTGTTGTTCGGCTTGAACTTCTGGTTGAGGTGCACTGCTGATCACGGGGTTAGGATTAATGTTGTTCTGTATATTAGGTATTTCATTAATAGGTTTGGGCTCAGGAGGGGGTGATCCTGGTTCGCTGATTAATTCGAAATCTTCTTGCATAGATCCGCTGCTGATCACGGGGTGAGGATTAATGTCGTTCTGTATATTAGGTATTTCATTAATGGGTTTGGGCTCAGGAGGGGGTGACCCTGGTTCGCTGGTTAATTCGAAATCTTCTTGCGTAGAATCACTGCTGGTCACAGGGCCCGAGCTGTTGTGGTTCTGTATACCAGTATTTTCTTTACTTATGGTGGGCTCGGGCGTGCGAGTGGCTACCATATCAGCTATTTTATTCTTAAAGTCCGAAAAACTGTTTTTAGCTGTTTCTAAAAAGGTGGGCGGGCGAGCTAGTTTGTTCTCTTCTAATTCTTTGAGTTTATCCAAGAATTCTTTGTCTGATTTTTTACGTTCCTCCAAGATTTCTTTGAGCGTTTTAGGAGCTAACTCATCATCTGTGGAATTTTTTTCTTTTGACATTTCAAATACCCAATTAAAAGTTTGAAGAAATATAAGGATTGTTTAGGTTATTGTATCTTCTACAGCTTAACAAAATATTAAACATTAGAATTATTAAAATCTAACAAAAGTAAACAACCCCACGTTTAACCAGTGACGCCAGCAGCTGTTTGCAGCTGGTATTTTGAGTCGCATCCCGCAAATCAGTACAGGCTAATTGACGCTGGTTGCAAAGTAGGGCTATGAAATTATGCATAGAAGTTGGATGTTTTTCGCTGTGTCCGTCGATAAATAAGTGGATAGTCTCCCCGGCATCATAATAGGCAAACCGCGAGCTTTCATTATGTCTGAGGAAGGTATGTTTTTTCAGCTGGGTATCGAGGTTGGGTGCTTTGTGAGTGGCTTCTGTTTCTAGTTCAGGATATTTAGGTTCGGTGATCAAGCGGCCAAACCACTCGAGCAGCAGTTGTGGCTTTTCTAGCAGATTTTGCAGGGTTTGTTGGGCTGTGGCTAGGGTTTCGGGGCTTAATTGTGCGGGAATGCTTATAGAGCCGTTGGGCATGACCTGTAGGCGTTGTGATTCGTCTAGTCCGCTTAGTAGTTCATTGCAGAAACCACTCAGTAACTCACTCTGTGAGGGGGTGCGAAAGCCAATGGAATAGCTCAAACCCGCTTCCAGGGCTATGCACCAGTGGGCTTGCTGCTGTGGGATATATAGCAGGTCGCCGGGTTCTAGGGTGAACTCTTCCCGGGTGTTAAATTCCTGCAAAATACCCAGTTGGGTGTCGGCGCGAGTTGCGGTTTGGGGTGAGCAGATATCACCGAGGCGCCAGTGGCGGCGGCCGGTACCTTGTAGGATAAACACATCGTAATAATCAAAATGTGCGCCAACACCGCCATTTTCAACGGCGTAACTGACCATAATATCGTCCAGGTAGTGCCTGGGCAGGAAATTGAAGGGGTTGAGTAGATCGCTCACGCCAGGAATCCAATGGTTGACGGCTTGGACTAGTAAAGTCCAATGGGAAGGTGGGAGTTTTTGGAAATCTTTGGCCTTAAATGGGCCGTGGCGCAGTTCCCAGGGGGTTTTGCCTTGTTCCAGTACTATGCGAGATTCAACGATTTTTTCGCAGGCTAGGCCGGCTAGTTCATCCGCAGATAAGGGGGAATTGAAGTTGGGGAAGGCTTGGGGGATATATAGGGGTTTTTGTTGCCAATAGTTGTGGAAGAAGTCTTCGGGGTTTAGGAAGGGGGCGGGGTTTAGCATGTTTTAAAACCTATAAATCATGTTATTATATTAAAATATTATTGACATTCGATAATTAATTAAATATATTTTGATTGCTGTTTAAAGCTGCACTGTATTCCTTTCCCCCTCGTGGGCATAGGCGTTAAGTTAAGCACTGTATTCCCCTCTCCCGCTTGCGGGAGAGGGGCAGGGGTGAGGGAGTTTGGATTGGCTTTTGTTGAGCAGAATTACCTGGCAAAAGCCAATCCAAGCTCCCTCATCCGCCCTTCGGGCACCTTCTCCCGCAAAGCGGGAGAAGGGATACAGTGCTTAGGGGAGAGGGGCTTCCAGTGCTGACGCTAACACTTGATTTATCCTTGGAGACACTCACATGACACCCATACAAACCCGAATTAAAAAAGTCAGCCGAATATTCCGCTGGTTATTTCAAATATTGTTTATAGTAATACCTATTGTCCACATCTTAGCATGGATCAATGCCCCTATGCCCATCGATGTTTCTGGGAAATTTGGCTTTTTTATCAATGTAATCCCTAAGGGAACTGAAATTTTACACCCACTCAGTGTCTCCACACGAATTTATAGTGGTTTAGTCAGCGCCATTCCCATGTTGCTATTAGAATTAATTGTTTATTTTCTAATCCGATTGTTCAAATTGTATGAACAAGGGCAAATTTTCTCATTGCAAAATGTGAAATATATCAAAAAGACCGGCTATGCATTATTGATATTTCAGATAGTGCGGCCGTTAAGCGATGGATTTTTAACAGCACTTCTGACTTGGGGCAATGGCCATGGGCATCGTTATGCGACCATCACTGTTTCTGGAACTGATCTTTCTATGGTACTCACCGCGTTCATTATTATCCTTGTTTCTTGGATAATGACCGAAGGCTGTCGCTTGCGCGAAGAACAGCAGTTGACCATCTAGGGGAATAAACCATGATTATCATTAATGTTGACGTCATGCTGGCGAAAAGGAAAATCCGCTCTAAGGAGTTGGCAGAGGCGATTGATATCACGGAGCAAAATTTATCGATTTTAAAAACCGGCAAGGCTAAGGCGATTCGCTTAAGTACATTGAATGCGATTTGTGATTATCTGCAATGTCAGCCAGGGGATATTTTAGAATATCGGCCGGATGAGGAATCTTGATCTTGGCGTGGGTTGTTTTCCTCATGCAGGCGAGATGTGTTATTCTCCCACCTGATATCTACTACTCCTTGAGGGATAACATGAAAAAAAGTCTATATTTCATTGCAGCTTTGGCTTTGCCTGTTTGTCTTAGCGCACAGGCTGCTCAGCCTACCGACAATGATCCATTTGCGCTTTCTATTCCTGATTTGAATGGCGGTTTGCAAATGAATGTGGGGGGTGCATTGAATAAGTCCAGTGGTACGGGACCGGGTGCATCCTCGGATAGCAGCAATGCACAAGTCAGCCCACAGGCAGGTGTAGGTTATGGTATTCCCGGATCGGGTAATGATGTCCAGATGCAATGGAATAGTGGGCAGTAGTTTTAAAAAGTGGATTAAATGGTTTTAAAATGATTGAAAAAAAGATGGATACGATCTGTTGTCCAAACAGGTATGCCAGAACCAAAAAAATCCTGATCTTCTGTCTAAATAGCACTGTTAAGAGTTAATGCCGTTGCAATCACCGGCCAATCATCCAAATCACGTTTTTTGAGTCTTTGCTTAGCTTCTTCAGCATATTCTTGATAAAAGCTTTCGTCGACTATTTGCAGCAATGGTTTAAGTTTAGAAAGCACAATTAGTGGTAAATCAGTTTGAATAGCACGTTTTTCAAAAATGATAGGCAAATATTTTTCCGCATCTTCCAAACAAACATCTGGAACAAAAAATTCGACCGTTTTGTTAAATGTTAGCAGTAAACTCCTAACTTTATTCCCCAAAACAGCTCGTATGAGAATATTGGCGTCTAATACAATTGGCTGTAATGTCATTAGCGTTCTTCCTTACGCTTCCGACCTCGTAGGTGATTAAACTCGGCTATTAGCTCATCTACCGTAACACCTTTAGATACTAGTAGCTTTTCAAGTTGTGATGCCGCCTGCTTTAAAGCTTCTAATTCAGCTAGTTCAGGGTGATGACGAGTTGGTATGTAAAAACCCATAGTCTCCCCATGCCGAGTGATCGCTATTGGAGATGAAGATAATAAATATTGCGGCAAATGTGAGCGAAACTCACGCATACCCACTTTTACTACATTAGGTTCCACAAAAATACTCCTCTAGTTATGTACCGTTGTGTACACAATAGCAAAAGAATGGTCTTTTGTCAAAATTAATCCCACAACTCCTGGCATGAATTTGCGCGGCTTCTAAGAGAATTCAATCATTTTTACGCAATTACGGTATTGTCATCCTAAAAATCTCTACAGATAATCCACCACCCATTACGCAACTTCGCCGCGTTTCGCACGACTGACTTTTCAAGGATTATCACAACATGAAAAAATTATTGAGTGGATTATTAATATCCTGTATTGCGATGTGTTCAATCACAAAAACTGCTACAGCAGAAAATGCATACATTCCATTGCCACCACGACTTAGCTTATGGGGATTATCCGGTGAGCATTTATTAGCCGAAGGCGATGCCATGTTGCCGATCTATGGAAACACCGACAGTATTTTTTATGCCGATGCGCAAGGCAAAACAACATTTGCAACT
The DNA here is from genome assembly GCA_035546635.1 of Gammaproteobacteria bacterium. Taxonomy (NCBI): domain Bacteria; kingdom Pseudomonadati; phylum Pseudomonadota; class Gammaproteobacteria; species Gammaproteobacteria bacterium. The sequence continues at coordinate 82,454 of DASZWJ010000031.1, read as the reverse complement.
GATTGGCTAGGCAGTTTAGGTGTGGGTGTACGATCAGTCACTCATAACGAGCGCATCCTCGGCGCTTATTTATTTGCTGATGGTAACCGGTCATCCGCCGATAATTTATTTTGGTTTATGAATCCCGGTATAGAATCTTTAGGTAAAAACTGGGATTTCCGCGCCAATGCTTATGTGCCTATCAGCAGTCAACAAAAATATATTGGCACAGGTTTTGCAGATCATTTTGATAATTATAATTATCTGCATTTTCATGGTCATACCCAATGGGATGCGATTTTACAAGAATATGAATCGGTGGGATGGGGTGTAGATGCGGAAGCGGGTCGACAGATTCCAGGTATTCCCGGATTGCGATGGTATGTGGGAGGCTATCACTTCAATCCTGAAAACACCTCTGCAATTAACGGTATAAGCAGTCGTGTGGAATATCCCATCAATGCACATCTGGGTGTGAATATGCGAGATAGCTATGATAATCAGCGTCATAACACTCTGTTGCTAGGCGTGAGTCTGACTTTAGGTGGTGTGAATTCTGCTCCGCGAGATGCTATGCAGCCCATACAGAATCGCTTGTTAGAACCAGTCGAGCGGCATTTGGCGACCGAAGGGCAAGCCAATGGCGAACCGGTGGTGACACGGCAGCAGGTGGTGGCTTCATCGGTCGTGGAAAGAGACAATATTTGGTTTTTCCAACCTAAAGGTGGCAGTTCCTTCCAAGATGCTTCCAGCTGCACGGCGGAACATCCTTGCTCTGGATTTGATCAGCAAACGGTCAATGGCATCAATAGTATCGCGCCAGCCAATCCGAATTTTTATTTTAAACCAGGGCAATATCACAGCGAGACCACTTCCGATCAAGACACTTTACCATTGGCATTAACCAATGATGGATTGTTTGGCCGTTCTAGCGATTATGATCGTCCACTACAAAGTGCGACATTTACCGGCGCGTTGGCATTAAACGGTGTAGATACATTGAACTCCATCATTCTGAATAATAGTAAACAAAATCCATTTCAGTCCGGTTTGACTTTGGCGGAAGGCTGCATCGTCACGTTAAATCATACACAAATAGGCGCAATAGACGGCGCGCAAAGCTATACAGCTGGCGTAAAAATGCAAGACAGTACTTTATATGTCACGCATGATTCAGAAATCAATGCGTATAGTGATAGCAGCAATTTGGCAACTGGCATTTACGCGTATGGTCAAAATGCTTTAATTACATTGAAAGATAGTCGGGTGAATGTCAGTGCGAGCGGTGCGAATAATAATTTTTCAGCCATTGGCATTGAAGCGCAAGGCATTAGCAGTAATCGTATCAATTTAACGGACAGCCAAGTCAATGTGAATCTGGATTTTAACGGCAGGGGGAGTTTTAGTTCGCATAACACCAGTGGTATCGATGCTGAAGGTGATGATAATGAAATTACGCTTGCTGGTAATAGCAGTATTAATCTATCAGGCTATATTTCTCCTGATTCTAAAGGGCATAACGAGGTAGATGAGTTTGGCATCGTGACGCATGGCAACGTCAGTCATATCAGTCTCAAGGATAATGCTGCGGTCAATGTATTAGCTGATGTTGAAGGTGGCAGAAGTAATACTATTTATGTTAACGGTATCAGTGCTTTGCAGGGTGTCAATACCGTCAATCTTATGGATCACAGTTCTGTGATGACTATGGCGCATATAAATAATAACGCCACCAGTAATTTTGATTTTGTCAACGGCATATCCGTAGCGGGTAACAATACCGTCAACCTTGAGGATCAAAGCAGTATCATGGTGCAAGGTGTGATTCAAGACTCAAAAGGATTTAACACAGTTAAAACCCAGGGCATTAACCTCGATGGGTTCAGCACCGTGAATTTATCCAAAAATAGTCGGATCAGTGCCAATGCGAATGCCGACGGTAATCAGCCTTACGCCCAGGCTTATGGTATTAATTCATTGTGGTCACAATCGGTTATCCATGATGCTGATACAAGTTTGTCAAATATCAACGCCTATGCGTCTGCTCCGGGTGGGGAAGCGGTGGCGAGGAAGATTAATGGTAATTGTTCACCTCCTTTGAAAAAGGGGGTCGCAGGTCGCAAGGCCTGCGGGGGGATTTGAAGAGTTTTGGGGTGTCAATCGATCTCCTCTTTAAAATACCCCTTTTTCAAAGAGTAGCCACTTTAGATAGCAGAGTAAGATGAGGATAGAATTATGTCATTGATATATGTCGCATTGGTAAATAGAGTGAGGAAAAAAGACGCTGATTATGGTGTTATCTTTCCTGATTTTCCAGGTTGTGTTTTTGGAGGTAATACGCCTGCTTCAGCATTGGAGAATGCAAGAGAGGGTATTATTTTTCATATAGAAGGATTATTGGATGCTGGTGAAACATTGCCGGAGCCTACTTCTTTAGAAAAGATAATGCAAAGTTCAGTGTATAAAGATTTGCTATTTAATCATGACAATTACATTGAATTAAAGCCTATTGTTTTGATGAAGTAAATAATCACTTCCTTAGAAAAAAAATGGACACAGTTGTAAGGCTGCAGGGGATTAAGAGCTTAAGGAAGCTAAATAATTATGTTAAGTTACCAGCACAAAAATAAAATCAATGCACGAAAACTGCGTTCCAATTTAACAGATGCAGAACAATTGTTGAGGTCGAAGCTCAGACGTAAACAAATTAGGAATATTCAATTCTATAGACAAAAGCCAATTGGAAATTTTATCGTTGATTTCTACGCACCTGCAGCCAAGCTTGTGATAGAACTAGATGGAGGCCAGCATTTTGAAGCAGAGTATAAGGAAAAGGATTTAAAAAGAGATAGTCATTTAAGTCGATTAGGCTTAAAAGTTTTACGGTTTGATAATTTGGAAGTATTGCAATATACGGAAGCAGTGATCGATAAAATTTTTGAAGAAGTATTTATTCTATCTGCTCACTCTTTCTAAGGGAGTGACTGACTGCTCATCCCCTTTTTCTAAGGGGGGGCGACTGTTCACCCCCTTTTTCAAAGGGGGTGACTGACTACTCACCCTCTTTTTCAAAGTGGGTGACTGAAGCAGACCTCTCCTTCAATTTTATTTCAGACAACAACATCCCCGCAAATATACAACCCGCCCCAATCAGGAATTTCACCGTCAGATTTTCATCCAAATAAACCACCGCAGTTAGTGTTGCAAACACCGGCTCTAAGGCAAAAATAATCGCGGTTTTAGTATCAGTGAGATAGCGCTGAAAACGAATTTGTAGATAGCAAGCTAGAATTGAGGCAAAAATAGCGCAAAATAGAATAGATACCCAGAGATTCATTGCAACTGGGATGGTAAAGCTCTTATTAAATAAGTTAATCACACCAGCTATTACAGCGATAGTTAATGATTGCACAAAGGTTAAGGTGAAGGCATGACCACTGTGAGAAAATTTACCGGTCACGATGATATAGGCGCTAAAGCAGATGGCGCACAATAAAATCCAAAAATCCCCTCTATTTACATCCAAGGCAGAATTAAGCGAAATTAAACAGATGCCGATGATAGTCAGACCCACCGCGGCGGTAATGTTAATGGCCGGCCAGCGTTTATGAAGCATACAGAAATAAAGTGGCACCATAATCACAGATAAACCCGTGATAAAACTCGCTGTTGAAGCAGTGGTAGAGGTGAGGCCAATGGTTTGAAAAATGACAGTGCCACCCAACAATAATCCTAACCACACGCCTTGCAAGATTAATTTTTTATTGACTAGGTGAATTTTTTTGAAAAAAATCAGCAGCAGAAGTAAGCTGGCAATGCTGTAACGCCAGAATAAAAAGTTAAAAGCATTCATGCTGCCCACAGCATCTTTGATGAAAGAAAAGGTCATGCCCCATAACAAGGTGCCAAAGAGAAGATAAGCGGTGGCGGTGGTGGCTTTTTTCATGTTGTGTTTCCAAATTATAAGGCTAGTGGCGATGTATTATATCATTAAATGGCGCTTCACCCCCTTTGAAAAAGGGGGTCGCCAGCCCTAGGCTGCGGGGGGATTTAAGGAGTTTTGGGTGCCTAATATTGTTAATGTAGTACTCCTAGCTTTTTCCGGTGGATTTCCTTCGGTCATAAATCCCCCCTCAGGCCTAACGGCCTTCGACCCCCTTTTTCAAAGGGGGTGAGAACTTGCCAATTCCGCACGTTGCAAGTTCAATGCTGCCGCAATCAACGAAAGATGCGTCAGCGCCTGTGGAAAATTACCCAGCATCTCCTTGCCTTTAGTATCATATTCTTCCGAAAATAATCCCAATTCATTACCGGTTGCAATCGTGCGTTGAAAAATTTCATGTGCTAAATCTAATCGGCCTTGACGAGCAAGGCAGATGACTAGCCAGAATGAACAGGGTAAAAATACCCCTTCAACTCCCTCTAATCCATCACTCCCGATAGGATAACGGTGTAGCAGTCCATCTTCACTCAAATCCTGCATAATAGCATCGACAGTGCGTACGATGCGCTGGTCGGTATATTCCAGAAAACCCCACATCGGTAGCAATAGCAGTGCTGCATCCATTTGCGAATAGCCAAAGGCTTGGATAAAAACCCCGCGTTCTTTATCATAACCATTTTCTTCTACTGCTTTTCGAATGGCTTCACGTGTTTGCCGCCACTGTTCCAGCGGAACATCTTTATTTAAAACTTCCGTCAATTTGATACCTCGATCTAATGCCACCCAACACATGACTTTTGAGTGGACAAAATGCCGCGGTTCACAACGCATTTCCCAAATGCCACAATCTGGTTGGTGCCAAACGGCATTTACTGTGCTGATAATTTGCATTAAAAATTTCCAATAATCTTGGCCGAGGGAATTACCGCTTCGCACGCTACTTAAGGCTAAATCCAGCAATCCACCAAAAATATCCAGTTGTAATTGATCGATAGCGGCATTGCCTACTCTGATGGGTTTGGCGCCGTGAAAACCACTTAATTCAGGCAGTGTATATTCGTGTAGGCGCGTTTCACCGCCGACACCGTATAAGGTTTTAAGACCATCTGTGCTGCTATGGCTGCTGCGTTCAATAAAGCGGCGGAAGCCATCAGTTTCTTTATCAAATCCCAACCAGCTTAATGCCCTGACCGTAAAATAAGAATCACGAATCCAGCTATAGCGGTAATCCCAGTTTCTTGAGCCACCATGACATTCAGGCAATGAAGTCGTAGCTGCAGCAGCGATAGCGCCAGTTGGTGCATTGGATAGCGCTTTTAACACCAGGGCAGAACGTGTTAGCAATGCTGCATAGGGACTTGCGATCGCGGTGGATGTCTTGTCAGTTGTTGGGGTCGTCGATTGGGTAGCGGTGGTTTTGCTCGATTGTTCGGTCATGCCTGATTTACGCTGACTTTCGGCAGTTACAGCAAAGGATTGTGGGATATTGCCTTGTGAAATCCAGTTGCGCCACCAGTTTTGTGTTTGATAAAGCCGCCAGTCCAATTCATCTACAGCGGGCACTTCGACGTCTTCAGCGTCCAGCTCTTCGGGTTTTCTGTAAATCAAAGATAGGTAAAGCCGTTTTTGAGATTCTATATAAAAGGTTGAGGTTAATTGGTGGGGCGTTTGTAGGCGCATGGGCATGTCGCCCGATATCAGTAATCCATTGCTGCCGCCCAAGGCGATGAACGAAGTATATTTATAGCGACGTATCCAAGGTTTAATCGCGCCATAATCAAAGCGCGGCGCTATATGCAGATTGAATTTCATTTTGCCATGGATGCCTTCGACAATTCTGATAATTTGTTGATGGGGTGTTTGTGAACCCCCTTTGCGCATAGGGAAAAAATCGATGAGCCGTGCTTGGGCTTTTTCTGTAGTGAACAAGGTTTGCAGAATCATGGTGCCATCAATATATGAGCGCGCAGTTTCAAATGAATGCTTGGGGACGAGTTGACAAAAGCCACCATTTTCCCAGTCCAAAAGACGCCCAAAACAACTGGCGTTATCTATCCTTGGCATACAACACCAGTCTATGGAGCCGCGTTTGGAAATTAAAGCTGAGGAATGGCAGTCGCCGATGTGGGCGTAGTCGCTAATGGCGGGTTGTGGGGAAATGGTTTTCATGGGCGTGTCCTTTTTTGCATGGCCATCATCCTTCGTTTGCGTGGAAGATAGCCACTGGAAATTTATTTAATAATTGACCTATGAGACAAAAATTCCCATCAGCTACCTCAGTTTCTGTCAAAACTGACCGCCAGTGCCGCGGTGCTTCTGGCGGCAAAATCACTTGTGTGTCACCCCAGATTTCCATGCCTAATGGAAACTGGTTTACAGCGCATAAGCCAGTACACCAACGCGTAGCAATCATAAAAACCCAGTGATTTTTATAGCATCTGGCGAAGGCAATCACATGCTGCTTTTTTATCCCAGCCACTTCTAAAGGAATATATTTTCCTTGAGAAAAAAGTTCCGCCTGGTTACGGCGGAAATTGAGCAAATAATAAGTCAAATAAAGTTTAATGCGTCCGTCAGTCCAAGCTGTGAGCAAATTATTTTCTAGTTCAATATCGAACAAGGAATCTAATAATTCAGCTAAATAATTAAAATCAACCACATGACGATTATCTGGGTCAACCAAATCAAATTGCCATATTTCATTACCTTGATAGATATCAGGAATCCCGGGACTCACAATTTTTACAGCAGTTTGGGTCAGTGAATTTAACATACCAAAAAACGCCAGTTTTTGTTGTAGCTCTATAAAATCAGGTAAAAAATGATTGTCAGCAGTTTCAGTGAATAAGGCATCACAAAAAGCGAGCGTTGCTTCCTCATAATCAATATTCGGTTGGTACCAAGTTGAATGGACTTTCGACTCGCGTAACGCTTTGGTTAAAAATGTGTGTAGACGTAATATAAATTCTGACACCTGGTGTGGAAATAGTGGCCATGCACCTAGCATGGATTGATACAACATGAGTTCATCATTCACATCAGGCGCCAGCTGGCCATGGATGATTATTTTTTTGGCTACATTCAACTGCCGCCAACGTGTGGCTGCCTGAGTCCATTCGTCCGGTATTTCAGTTAACACGTTCAGCCGGGCGCGCACATCTTCACTGCGTTTGGTGTCATGTGTTGAGGTGGCATTTAAGCTGTAGGGATAATGTGATTGTTTATATTGGTTATATTGATGAAACAGTGTTAAATCACCAAGGGTTTTGGTACTAAAATACAAGGGTTCGCTGCCTACCTCATTTAAAGAAAGTAGGGGATTAAATTGATAACAGGTCGTATCTTCATAACCTTTGGCTACCATGGGGCCGGTAAAAACTTGCCATTTTTCTAGCCACTGTAACCAAAGGTTATTTGCAGCAGGGGTTAAATGACCTTGGACGGCATTTTGAAAAAAAGTCAGGCAGACTGGATGGATCGATTTTTTTTCTACACTGTCTAATATTGTGGTAATAATATTTTTGTCCTGTGGGCTGATTGAATGGTTGTGTATATAAGTTCGATACACTGGAATTCTTGCGCAAATTTCTAAAAGTAGTTTTTCAATATCTGCTTTATTAAAAACATGGCCTTCAGTCTTGGCAATTTCGGCAAAAAAATCAATCAAATGTTTAAATTCATTTTTAAATAAGCGTTTAATGACCAGTTGATTATTGTGGTAACGAATTTCGGCAATGGTGTATTTTAGCACTGTTTGTTTTTCGTAGAAATTTAGCAGTTGCAAGTAGCCAGCAGGATTGACAAATATTTGATTTAATTCATTGGTAAAATCATATCCGGTAGTGCCAGCGATATGCCAGCTCGCGGGTGGATGTTCATTACGAGCGAGGATTTTTTCAACAACGGTGTAAACAGGTTGAGAGATTTTGTTTGCTAATAAATTCAGGTAGGCTTCAGGGTTTTTCAATCCGTCGATATGATCGAGGCGTATACCGGTGATTTGCTGGTTGTGGATTAATTGCAATAGGAGTGGGTGGGTGGCATTAAAAATGGCTGGGTCTTCCATGCGAAGGCAGATTAATTCATTGATGTCAAAGAAACGCCGGTAGGAAATTTTTTCGCTGTTTGAGGCATCCCAGGAAATATCAAAGAACGCTGCGTATTGGGATTGATCTCTTCGTTTGATGACATCGTGCCACCAGGGGTTATTTGCAGATGCGGCCATATGATTGGGGACGAAGTCGATTAATAATCCCATGTGTAATGTTTTAAGCGAATGGGAAAATGCAGTAAATCCAGCTTCTCCACCTGCTTCGCGGCTAATTTGATTAGGATTGGTCACATCATAGCCATGCAGGCTGCCGGGGTTGGCTGTCATGATGGGGGATAAATAGATCCAGGATACGCCTAATTTGTGCAAATAGGGTAGAGCAGCCTCTGCTTTGGCAAAATTGAAATTTTGATTGAGTTGTATTCTGTAGGTTGATGCGGGTATTTGCATGGGGGTTCCTGTAAGAGCTAAAACAAATTCATTTTCAATTGCTGCAATAATTGTCTAAACAAATTCTTATAACCCTCATCCGCTTGATTTCTAATCCTATCTTCCATAGACAAATGATACATAATATTTTGTACTTGCCACGGATTAATGATTAAGTTAATTTTATTTAAAATCTCAAGCAAGTTGATTAATTTTTTTAATAATTCCTCATTAAATGGATTAGATTGAAAATTTTTAAATACAGTCACCATCTGTTGTTGCAATAAGAATTCGATTTCAGTATGGTAAAATTCTGTGTGAAATTTCTCTGCCAAAGCAAATAACTGTTCAATCCTTTCTAGATTAAGAATATCTTCGTGAATGGCTTGCTTTAAATTTGAATTGATAACGTATTCAATGGTCTTATGTAATGTCAAAGGTAACGGGATAGATAGGTTGTTAACATAGCTCATGATCGAAGCATGATTGTCATAGAAAAATCGATACATAGATTCCGCTTCTGACAGTGGAAGTTTGAGGATTTCATTGATAACAATGCGTTGCTCATCGCGGAACATATTTTTCAAAGTATAAAGCGATGAACCGAAATATTTTTCCAAGAGTTTAGTGATTTCCAAGAACTCGCCTTGCGAAAAAACATTCAATAATTCCTGTTCCATTCCGTGATAGGCAGCCTCATCTTGAAAGGTGCGCACACCACAGAGTAAATTTTGATCGCCATAATGTATCAGCGCATAATCAGTAAATATAGTTTCTCTGGTGATTTTTGAACTGACACGAACTGCGCCGATTTTAAGTTTGATTTTTCCGGATTCTGCAGTTTGTGCAAAATGTCTTTCAACGTTATAACAATAAATCTCGGTATGGTCATCATAGTCTTTAAAAATTGAACTGATGGCGTAATGTGCAGTCACCGCAGGGAGTTCAAGACGCATGGGTTTGATAAAGCGTTCATAGATTTTGCGTCCGTTTTCATATTCTGGGATATTGCTGGGTGCATTCGCTAAGTGTTCTAAAAACTGACTTTCATAATCAGTGTCAGAAAAGCTATGCGCTAATTGAATCGCGCGAGCCGCATAAGCGATGACTTGTACGGTTTCAATTCCGGATAATTCATCAAAGAACCAGCCACAACTGGTATACATTAATAAGGCATGACGCTGCATTTCCAGTGCTTTTAACACTTCTTCAATTTCAGACTCCGTTAATTCTCGGATAGCGTTCTTATCTAAGAAATCGGCAAGTTTTTCGGGACTCCTGTCATGGATGATTTCAATATAATCATTGCGTGCCTGCCACGGATCACGCAAATACTTGCCGGCATGTTCTTCATACACAGGTATCAAACTATCGCGCAACCAATCTAAACTTTCACGCAATGGAGCGCGCCAGTGTTGTCGCCAGCCGGAATGGCCACCACTATTGCAGCCACAATCGGATTTCCAACGTTCTATGCCATGAGCACAGCTCCAGGAGCTGTTTTCATGAATTTCCACTTCATGTGTTGGCGGATTATGTTCTAAGAATTGTCCATAGATGGTTATGTCTGCGACTTGTTGCTCTTTAATATAGTGCAGGGCATAAGCCAGCGCCATATCGCCAAAAGCGTGGTGATGTCCATAGGTTTCACCATCGGTAGCAATATGAATGAGCTGCGGATGCATACGTGAGAAATTACATAATTCGATTAAGCGATCGGCGAGGACATTGCCGCTTTGTAATAGGTTTTCAAAGGCTAGTGCCCGTGAAGTTGGACCATCATAAAAAAACAGTGCAATCGAACGTCCTGAAGGGAGTTTTTGTAAATAAGGCATAGTGATATCAATTTTATCGCCGACATTGTGCCAATGCAGGCCATCGAGTTTGCGGACTCTTTTAGCTTGGTTGGGGGCGAGGATAGTAAATTTAATTCCTACTTCGGACATGATATCTAGGGTTTCGAGGTTGACTGCGGTTTCAGGTAGCCATAACCCTTCTGGCTTTCTGCCAAAATAGATTTCGAAGTGACGAATGCCCCAGAGGATTTGGGTATATTTGTCGCGGGTGTTGGATAGCGGCAGTATCATGTGGTTATACGCTTGGGCTATGGCGGCGCCGTGGCCTTGGAATTGTGCTTGGCTGTTTTGGTCGGCCTCAATAATTTTTTTGAGTAATTCGGGGTGTTTTTCTTGAATCCAGGAAATCAAAGTAGGACCAAAATTAAAGCTGATGCTTTGGTAGTTATTGACGATTTGTGTGATTTCGTGATTTTCATTTAAGATGCGTGATGCGGAGTTGGGGGCGTAGCATTCGGCGGTGATGCGTTCGTTCCAATCGTGATAGGGGAAGGCGGTGTCTTGGAGTTCTATGGCTTCCAGCCAGGGGTTTTCGCGCGGCGGCTGGTAAAAATGGCCGTGGATGCAGATGTATTTTTTCATGATGAACTCCGTGTTTTGATGATGTTTGTTGGTTGCTACTTATCCGGCACAACAGCCTTATTTGGCCGCCAATGCTAAGTATTCTGTGTTGAGTTGGAGAAAACTACCAACGCAAATGCCGGTAATGATAATGAGAAAAATTCACTAGCAGCAATGGACTTAGGGATATGGTTGCCAGTACCTCCCCAAATACTCTCCGTTGAATCGAGAATTTTTTCCCAATGTAATCCTTTCACAGGTAAATTCACTGTGGTTAATTGCGCGTTAAAATGAAAAACTATGATTAGTTTTTCATGGACGTGTTGTCTTTCTATCCAGATAACCTCTGAATGTTTATCAAAATGAATCTTCAGTTCTTCTTTATTTAAACTGGTTAAGACCGGATGAGATTTTCTTAACTGAATTAATCGTTGATAAAATTGTAAAATCTGTTGATTAGCCTTTTGCTGTTTTAAATCATGATGTAATTTGGCTGCTAAAAAAGTTTTAAGGCTCTGTGGGTCGGGTATTTCTCCTTGCCAAGAAAATTCACGCGCTCGACCTTCTCTGACTGCGTGAATGAGTTTTTCATCTTTAAAATTGGTGAAAAAATAAAATGGTGCGGTTTCAGCGTATTCTTCGCCCATAAATAACAGTGGAATATAAGGAGATAAGATCATTAATCCAGCGGCGAGGCGCAGTTGTTCTGGGGTTAGATTCTGCGCTAAACGATCGCCATGCAAACGATTGCCGATTTGATCGTGATTCTGTGCGAAAACGACCAGGCGTGATGCGGGAATTTTTTTTGAAGAAATGCCATGCGGTTTTTGACGATAGTTTGAATATTGGCCAGAGTAAACAAAGCCTTCGCGATAGGCTTTGATAAAATCAGCAATGTCGCCAAAATCCTGGTAATAGCTGTGTTGTTCTTTGGTTAATAAACTATGCAGTGCATGATGAAAATCATCGTTCCATTGTGCGTCTAGGCCATAGCCGCCTTTCTTGGCAGGTAATAATAAGCGGGTATCGTTGAGATCGCTTTCGGCAATTAAATAGCTAGGTTTTTTATTTTTTTTAGCAAAAGCATGGCTGTGGTCAGCGAGTTCGCGTAAAAACGGATAGGCTGAAGCGTCATAGATCGCATGTAAGGCATCTAGGCGTAAGGCATCGATATGATATTCGCTAAACCAATGCAGGGCGTTTTCAATAAAATAGCGTCGGACGTGATGGTTGTGTGCGGTGTCAAAATTTAGGGCGCTACCCCAGGGGGTGCGATAGTGATCGGTAAAATACGGAGCAAATTCGTTAAAATAGTTTCCCTCGGGACCTAGGTGGTTATAAACCACATCTAAAATGACGGCGATATTTTTTTCATGACAGGCATTGACTAATTCGCGCAATCCATCGGGACCACCGTAAGAATTTTGTACGGCAAATGGGAAGACACCATCGTATCCCCAGTTGTTATAACCTGAAAATTGTGCAACCGGCATGAGTTCTATGGCGGTGATGCCTAATTCATGCAATGAATCTAGATGCGGTATGATTGCGCTGAATGTGCCTTCGGGAGTGTAGGTGCCTACGTGCAGTTCATAAATAATGTATTGATCTAGTGTTGGGCGAGACCAATGACTATCTGTCCAGGGGAAATCTGCATTGACTAGGCATGAAGGGCCGGATACGCCTTGTGGCTGATAACGCGAGGCAGGGTCGGGGCGTTTTTGGTTTTCGGAAAAGCAGTAATGGTATAAAGCACCTGGGCTGAGTTTTGGTACTTGGATGGAAAATACGCCGTGTGGATCGCGTTGCATGGGGTAGTAGTGTGATTTTGCGTTTTGGGTAATTTCTAGTGCCAGGGTTGGATGATAGGGTGCCCATACCTGAAAATGATAGTTATCTTCTGATAGGGGCAATGCGCCTAGGGTTAAATTTAAGTTTGGTTTCATGTGGGTTTCCATTTTTTTTACCTCTTACAGCCATGACTTTTTTCCTTCTCCCACAAGGGGAGAAGGAAAAAAGTCATGGCTGTAAGAGGGAATAAGTCACGGCTGTTCTAGGGAATAAAATTACTCAAAATCCGCAAAGCATCACTTTGCTCTGGCACACGAAATCTTGCCGAAGTTACCTCAGAACCGATTTTTACGGTAAAGGCTTTTTCAGGTAACACCCTAAACATATCTTCATCCGTCACGTCATCACCCATGGCCAAAATCACACTGTAATTTTCCCGCTCAACAAATTGTCTTGCCGCAATGTCTTTACCAATACCGGAACACATTGCCTCAACCACTTTATTCCCAAATAATATGCGTACATCACCTCTGGCACTTAATCTCAGCAAATGATTTGCGAGTTCTTTAGCTAATTGTTTACCTTCTTCAGCATCGGCATTACGATAATGCCAGGCAATAGAAAAATCTTTTCTTTCAATAAATGTCCCCGGTAATTTTCCGACAAATTTTTCAAAAATATTAATGACGTGTGGTTCCCAGGTCTTTAACAAATGCTTGCTTAATCGCCAAGCATTATTTTCTCTGATCCAGACACCGTGCTCAGCGACTAAATCAATATTTAAATCGCCTAGCCATTGTTCTAAGGTTTCTCTATCCCGTCCGCTGACGATCACTACCCGAGAATTCTCATCAGCTGCAATCGAACTTAAGATAGTTAGCAATTCGCTGCTAGGTATTGCTTGTTTAGGGTCTGCGACATAAGGAGTCAACGTGCCGTCATAATCCAGTAATAATAATTTTTTGCCGCTGACTTTATGTTCTTTCATATGTTGTACAATATTTTCGGGTTTGGAAAAATCTCCAGTTAATGCAGTTTGTTTATTTTTAATGAGTTGCAGTTCATTGATAATATTGGAGCCCCAGCGTGTCACATCGCTAGATTCTAACTGCGATTGCATCATGGCAATGCGGCTTTCCTGTTCATCTTCCGGCATTTCCAGTGCTTGCTTGATAGCAGCTGCGATTTCTTCAGTGCAATTGGGATTAATGATAATGGCATCGACTAATTCTTTAGCAGCACCAGCCGCTTCGCTGAGTATGAGCACCCCTTTGCCATCAATACGCGAAGAAACATATTCTTTAGCGATCAGGTTCATACCGTCGCGCAAGGGTGTGACCAAAGCCACATCGCTAATGGCATAGAGTTCAGTGAGTTGCTCTTGGGTGAATGAGCGGTATTGGTAGATGATCGGCATCCATTTGATATCGCCGAATTTACCATTAATGCAGCCGGCTAATTCATCAATGTATTTTTTCATTTTGCGATAATGGCTGACGCCTTCGCGAGATGGGGCAACTAGCAATACCAAGACCACTTTTCTGTGCCATTTTGGGTTTTCTTGTAAAAATTTTTCGTAGGATAAGAGGCGGTTGGGTATGCCCTTGGTATAGTCGAGGCGATCGATGGATAAAATCGTTTTGATCTCTTGGTTAACGCCGAGTAATTGTTGTTTTGTGCTGGCTGTGGTGGCTTGGGCAATTTTTTGAATGTGGTGGTAGTCAACGCCCATGGGATAGGTATTGATGTGAATTAAGCGTTTTTGCGTATTGAAGTAATCCATATGTGGTTCATAGCCCAATAAGCGCCGTACGGATTTTTTAAAATGCTGGCTGTATTCGCAGGTGTGAAAGCCAATTAGATCAGCGCCAAGCATGCCTTGTAATATTTCATTACGACATTTTTTCGGTAAAATCTGAAAAATTTCATAGGATGGAAAAGGAATATGCAGGAAAAAGCCAATGGTTAAATCGGCTATTTTATCGCGTAATAATTGTGGTAGGAGTAGCAGATGATAATCGTGTATCCAGACCGTATCGCCGGGTTTGAGAATGTCTTTAATTTTTTCGCAGAATAATTCGTTGACTTTTTTGTAGGTTGCCCATTGTTCTTCTTCATAGGAATAATAAGAGGTGAAATAATGAAAATTCGGCCACAGGGTTTTGTTGCAAAAACCCTCATTGAATTTTTCCATCATGGTTTCGGTGATAAATATTGGATGGCAGTTGAATCGTTGGAGTTGTTCGCTGACGTTGGCTTCGTCATTGGCTTTGATGGTGGCGCCTGGCCAACCTACCCATAGGTATTCAGAGCCGGCTGCTGTGAAGCTGCGTAGATAGGCATTTAAGCCGGTGGCTAAACCGCCTATGCTTTGTTTGAAGGTGAATGTATCGCCACTTGCCACTGCGGTGACGGGTAGTCGATTGGAAATGATGATAAGTCTCATAATTAAAATCCTTTTTAATTACTGTGAAAAATAATCTACTCACCCCCTTTGAAAAAGGGGGTCGAAGGCCGTAAGGCCTGAGGGGGATTTAAAGAGTTTTGGGTGCTAAATATTGTGTGTTAGTACTCATCAGCTTTTTAAATCCCCCCGTAGGCCTTACGGCCTACGACCCCCTTTTTCAAAGGGGGTGAGTGTTTATTGTGAAAATTTAAAAAAAACAACTCCTAACGGTGGTAAGTTTAAATTTAAAGAAAATGGCCGGAAATGAAACGGCATATCCTCGGTCATAATAAACTCCTGTTTACCATTACCGCTGCCACCGTATTCATTATCATCGCTGTTAGCAATTTGCAGCCATTTGCCGCGAAAAGGCACGCCAATGCGATGGTTTTGCCAACACATGGGCGTTGCATTCAAAATAACTAAAATGACATCCTTGTCAGATGCTTTTCGTAAAAAAGATAAAACACTATGGTCTTTATCACTGCCGTCTATCCATTCAAATCCCTTGGGATCGCAATCTAAACTGTGCAGTGCGGGTTCATTTTTATAGAGATGATTTAATTTTTGTACCCATTTTTGCAATCCTTGATGCGGGGCATAAGCGAGTAAATGCCAATCTAAACTCTGGTTGCAATTCCATTCGTTCCACACACCGATATCATTGCCCATAAAAATAATTTTTTTGCCAGATTGCGCATACATATACCCCAGCAATAAACGCACATTGGCAAATTTATCCCAATCTGTGCCGGGCATTTTACCCAATAAAGAACTTTTACCGTGTACCACTTCATCATGCGATAACGGCAGCATGAAATTCTCAGTAAAGGCATAAATCATTCTGAAAGTCATTTCATTATGATGATAGCTACGATGGATGGCATCATGGGCAAGATAGTTCAAAGTATCATGCATCCAACCCATATCCCATTTCAGACCAAATCCCAGGCCGCCAATATAAGTTGGTTTAGATACACCACCCCAAGCGGTGGATTCTTCGGCAATGGTTTGTACTGCGGGATAATGTTGGTAAATGGCTTGATTTAGGCGCTGTAAAAAATGGATGGCGTCTAAATTTTCTCGGCCGCCATAGGCGTTGGGTAACCATTGTCCGGCTTTGCGTGAGTAATCTAAATAAAGCATGGAAGCGACAGCATCAACACGCAAGCCATCGATATGATATTTATCTAACCAGAATAGGGCGCTGCTGATTAAAAATGCGCGCACCTCATTGCGGCCGTAATTAAAAATGGCGGAAGTCCAATCGGGATGAAAACCTTGGCGCGGGTCAGCATGTTCAAACAGCGAGGTACCGTCAAAGTAAGCTAAGCCATGTTGGTCATAAGGAAAATGTGAAGGCACCCAATCTAAAATCACACCAATCTCATGCTGGTGTAGATAATCGACGAGATACATAAAATCTTCCGGCGTGCCGTAACGTGAAGTCGGTGCGAAATATCCGGTAATTTGATAACCCCAGGAATCATAGAAAGGATGTTCCATCAGTGGCATGAATTCTACGTGCGTATAGCCCATTTTGTTCACATATTCGGCCAGGTAGGGTGCAATTTCGCGATAGGTTAAAAAGCGGTTATTTTCCTCAGGCAAGCGTCGCCATGAGCCTAAATGCAGTTCATAGACTGCCATGGGTTTATCTAATGATTGCGCGCGATGTTGCATCCAATTCGCATCTTGCCATTCATAATTTAAAGCATTCACGATGGAAGCAGTTTTTGGCGGTATTTCATGATAAAAACCAAAGGGGTCGGCCTTTTCAACTTGGTAATTTAGATGATGGGAACGGATAAAATATTTATACACCGTGCCGGTTTTTAATTCGGGAATAAAGCCTTCCCAGATGCCGGAACTTTCTCGGGGTTTGAGGATATGGCTATGTCGATTCCAGCCGTTAAAATCGCCGATAACGGATACTTGTTGGGCATTAGGAGCCCATACGGCGAAATACACACCTGCTTGGCCTTGATAGATGATGGGATGGGCGCCGAGTTTTTCATAGAGTCGAAAGTGGTTGCCTTCATTGAATAGGTAGAGATCATCTGCGGTAATCAGTGAAACGGTATGATTTACCGTTGGCTTAGCTTCGGGTAAGGTTCTTGCTGTTTTGGTTTTTTTCGGTACTTTTGTGAGCGTTCTGGCTTCTGCTATGCTTGATAGCAATCGCGTGATATGACGGTTTTTTTCAAATTCTTCTATAGCGTAACGGTTTTTATGTTGCCAGTTGCGGCTTTTGTCTGCGGGTAAACTGGGAATATTTTGTGGGGTAGTTTCTAGCCATAGATCTTCGAGATTGATGAGCAAATATTGGGCTTTTTCGGCAGCGAGAAAAGTTAATGTGTTGAATACAATTTCTTGAATGGAATTTTGTGAACGGGTGGCAGATGAAGAAATGGTTGTCATTAAAATTTTTAACCGATCTTGTCGTTGCGTTAATTCAGTTTTTTTCGCTGAAGGATCTAATACACCCACTTCAATGCGTTGCTGAATATCCAAGCCTTGTAAGTAAGCGGCAAATGGCGGCATATCGTGGGTATTCAAGCTGGCAATGCAATTTTTGGACATTTTTTTCGTGATGGGATGATTGGAGTCCAGCTCATACTGTAGCACGTACATGGGGTCGATATGATGCGCACGCATCATTTGATTGACGTAACTTGGCACCGTGCCTAAGTTTTCACCAATCAATCCCACTTGATGATGATGCGATTCTAGGCTGAGAATTGCGTATAACTCTTCGGCGGGATAATGTACATAGACGCCTTCGTGAGGTTGGCAGTTTTCTGGAATCCAATATAAGCGGTGTAAGCTCATCACGTGATCGAGGCGTAGCAAATCATGTTGTGGCATGATAGTTTTTAAGCATTGGATAAAGTATTGATAGTGTGATCTACGTATGCTGCTTGGGTGTAATGGCGCGATGCCCCAATTTTGACCTAGGGGAAATCCACCATCGGGCGGGGCGCCTGCGGTGGCGCCTTGGGGAAAATCTTGTTGAAAACGCCAGGTATCATAGCCATGTGGATGCACGCCTAAAGGTGTATCCAAATACAGAAAAGTAGAGATGGCTTTAGCGTGTTTAACTACATTTTCTAATTGTTCTTGGATTTGCCATTGAACGTATAAATGGTAGTGATAATTTTTGTCGTTAACTATGTCAGTAGGTAAATTACCTTGGCGTTGTGCTTCTGACCATTTTATCCAAGGTTGTTTATGCAGCTCGCAAGCGGCGCGGAAAGCGCTGTAATCTTTAGCTTCGGGATGCTTCTTTAAGTAGTTTTCAAAGGCTTCACGACGGCCGGGGGTAGTTGAAAATTTTTGACACATGCGCTCTAACACGTGTCTTTTTAGCGCAATGATTTTTTGGTATTCCACCCATTGGCTGGCGTTTAATGCTTTGACTGCATCGGGAAGAATTTCTCCCTCGAATTCTGGGATAGCGGTGATATCAAGGAAGAGTTCATTCCAGAATAAGCGGCTCACTGGAGAGTAGGGGCTGAATTCGCAAGGTTCATCTAAAAATGCAGCATGTAAAGGGGTGGTGGAAACAAATTTGCCGCGTTGTTGCGCAGTCCATGAAATTAGTTTTTTAAAATCGGTCAGATCACCGCAGCCTATGCTGTGTTGTGAATGTAGCGCGTATATTGGGGTAAATAGGCCAAAACTTTTTGCAATAGGTTGGGTAGGATGGCGGTAAGCTTGTAACGGTGCAGAGACTATGAGTGTTTCGAATAGATTTTTTCGGGTTTGTATTAATAATCGATGATACCCGCAGGGTAGGGTGTGGGTTATTGCAAAAGTTTTGAGCAGATAATCGCTACCATCAAAGGTTGAGCTATTGATGACAGGTAGTGTAGACAGATCGATATCCCAGGAGGTTTCTGCACCATCTTCATAAATCAAGCGACATTGTATC
Organism: Gammaproteobacteria bacterium; assembly: GCA_035546635.1. NCBI lineage: Bacteria > Pseudomonadati > Pseudomonadota > Gammaproteobacteria > Gammaproteobacteria bacterium. The sequence continues at coordinate 63,464 of DASZWJ010000031.1, read as the reverse complement.
GTGTGATGCGCTTCTTGCTGTGTGAGGCGTAAGGGGACGGCGGTGAGTGTGCCATCCCAGGCGACGAGTACGGGTTGGACTTTTTGCTGATTGTTGGTTTGGTAAAACTCATGTAAAGCATTGGCTAAATCATGCTCGGTTTCAACGGGGACGCGTAAGGATTTTAAGACATTGAATAGGCTGTGGTTGGATGCGGTTTTTCTTGCGCGAAATACGTCATAGTAGGCGGTTTGTACGCCGTAGCAATTGGCGAGTTCGTGTAGTATTCTGGTTTGTGATTTATTCATGTTATGCGCTCAATCACTCCCCAAGCAAATCCAAAATTCCGTAGCACGGAATATTTACCAATTCCGGCCGATTATTCAGCTCATACCCCACTTCATAAATCGCCCGTTCCAGCAAGGAGGAGCGTAATAATTTGAATAAAGCCGTATGATTAGATGGCAGTAATTGACTTGTCGCCATTTCCTCAAAATACCCCTTGAGAAATAGATGACAAACCCAGCGATACCAATATTCCCCCCATTGCCTTAAAGTCTCTTGGTATTCTTGTGGTTGATTTTTAGCTTTATCAGCCACCACCATGCAAACTGCATAATGAAACGACCTTAACATGCCGGCCACGTCGCGTAGGGGTGAACGTTTAATTTTGCGTTCACTCAATGGTCGATCCGGTTCGCCTTCAAAATCGATAATAATAAATTCATTATCGTTATAAAGTAGCTGACCCAGATGGTAGTCGCCATGAATACGAATTTTTCCACCATCGAATTTACCGTATAAAATTTCTTGCGCGATATTAAATATGGCCTCTTGGCTTTTAAGCAGGTGTGTTGCGCCTGTTTCAGATTCGGGATTTTTTCGTGCCCATCGATTTAGGAGATCAAAGATTTTTTTACAGGAACTTTGTACCGATTGAAACAAAGCTTTTTGATCGAAGCTCGTATAAGCTTCGGGTTTAAAATCAGCTTCTTTGGCTTCTGAGCCGAGTGCTAAATGCATTTCAGCGGTGAGTTTGCCAATAAGCTGAGCTGAATGGGCATAAGTACCGAGTAAATAATGTACGGTGTCTGGTATTTCAGTCTGCGTATGATAAAAAGGATTGACAGGCAAGGGGATAGATTCTCCCGCGTTGTGCTGTGCTAAGGCTTGTTCAAAAAATAAAACTAATGCATCTAAGGTAAACTTCCAGGCATTATCTTGATGTGGAATATACTCTTGAATATGCGCCAGCGTCATGATTTTATGATCTTTCTGATATTGTAAAACAGAAATTAGACGTGGAATATGTTTGAAATTATTTTTCTCAGTTAAAAACTGGCCAATTTCTACATCAGGGTTGACCCCACGCTCCAGGCGGCGAAATAGTTTTAAAATACAGATATTGTTAAAAGACACAGAAGTGTTGGTTTGTTCCGCTCGTAAAGGTTTTATCGCAGATAAATCAAATTTGTTAGCGAACACCTGCTTATATTTGGCGGCAGGTGTGGCAAACATTTTTCCATGGTGGCCTTTATATTGTTTGTTCTTGGAGCTGAGCGTTAAAATTCTTCTGGTAACCTCCGGTATAAATAAGGCATCGACTAATAATTCTTGTCGGTTATTTTCTTTTTCAAGTATGGCAATAATTGCTTGTGGATATTCGCGTAGGTTTTCTGCATCTTCTGGCGCAATGGTGGTGATGGGCAGTAAATAATGTTCATCTTCCGCCTCTTTATATTCCACTAGAATAAATAGCAAATAAGTGGAAAAAGGTTTGTTCATCAGCATCACGTAATCGGTAATTTTAACACAGTTGATTTTTTCAGTTTTAGATTTGAACCAACGGCAACTATAGAGATAACGGGGAATTTTAGTTTCTAACGTAGAAATATCGCTGGGACTTAGTAATTCTGTCCAACTTTTTTTGATTTTAATTTGTGGCGGTTCATAATGACTTGTTGCTAGTCGTTGCCCATTCGTAGGTTTGCTGATTTTAAAATAAAAGAAATTGTGTGCGCTTAAGCTTAAGATATAAGGGTCATTGGAGATGGGCGGAAATTCGGTTTCGCCAAACAGTTCGATGGGCACTTGCTCGGCATAGTTAGATAAATCCAGTTGTGCATATTGCACGGAGCGTGACAGATTACCAATGACGAGAATATGTTCGTCGTTATAAATGCGCAGAAAAGCAAATATTTTGCGATTTTCCTGTGTTAAAAATTGAATGCTGCCGCGACTGAAGGCTTGGTATTGCTTGCGTAATTCTATGAGGCGCTTCATCCACCAGAGGAGTGACTGTAGGTTTTTGCGTTGTAATTCCACATTAATAATCGCGTAATTGTATTCGGGATCAATGATGACGGGTAAAAATAATTGCTGCGGTGTGGCATTAGAAAATCCGGCGTTGCGATCTAAACTCCATTGCATGGGCGTTCTGACGCCGTTACGATCACCGAGATAAATGTTATCGCCCATGCCGATTTCATCGCCGTAATAGATGACCGGTGTGCCGGGTAAGGCAAACAGTAATCCGTTCATCAGTTCAATTTTTTTTCGGTCATTTTTCATTAAGGGCGCAAGACGTCTGCGAATCCCTAAGTTGATGCGCATTTGCGGATCTTCACCGTAAATACGGTACATGTAGTCGCGTTCTTCTTCGGTTACCATTTCTAAGGTGAGTTCATCATGGTTGCGTAAAAAAGATGCCCATTGACAATTGTCCGGTATGGCTGGTGTTTGTTGCAAAATATCGACGAGTGGGAAACTGTCTTCGCGGTGAATGGCGATATACATGCGTGGCATCATGGGGAAATGGAAGGCCATTTGGCATTCATCGTCTTTGCCGAAATACGCGACGGCATCTTCGGGCCATTGGTTGGCTTCTGCCAACAGAAAGCGGTTTTTATAGCGTTGGTCTATGTACTTGCGGATTTTTTTTAAGAAGGCATGGGTTTCAGGTAAATTTTCACAGCTGGTACCTTCGCGTTTATATAAATACGGAACGGCATCTAAACGTAAGCCGTCGACGCCGAGTTTGAGCCAGAAATCAATGACTTTGCAGACCGCACGTTGCGTTTCAGGATTATCGTAATTTAGGTCAGGCTGGTGGGCATAGAAGCGATGCCAGTAATAGGCATTGGCAACGGGGTCCCAAGTCCAATTGGAGTTTTCAAAATCTTTGAAGATAATGCGAGCTTCCTTAAAGCGATCAGTGGTGTCGCTCCAGATGTAATAGTTGCGCCAGCGACTGCCAGGTTTGGCGGTTCTGGATTTTTGAAACCAAGGGTGTTCGCTGGAGGTGTGGTTTAACACCAATTCGGTCATGACACGCATGCCGCGTCGGTGGGCTTCACGCAGGAACTGTTTGAAATCGCTTAAGCTGCCGTAAGAGGGATTGACGTTGAAAAAATCTTGGATATCATAGCCGTCGTCTTTTAATGGCGAGGGATAAAATGGCAGAATCCAGATTAGGGTGACACCTAAAAATTGCAGGTAATCGAGTTTTTGAATTAGACCTGTAAAATCACCGATGCCGTCGGCATTGCTGTCGTGGAAACTGCGTACATGTGCTTGGTAGATGATCGCATCTTTGTACCAGGTGGCATCCGTTTCTTCGTGTTGGGTAACCATATTTCGTCCTTGATTTACAGTTATTGGGTTTTTGAGTTTGTTGTCAGTACATTTTAAAATTTTCCTTAATTGTTGCTTAACCTTCAACCTCTTACTTCACCCCCTTTGAAAAAGGGGGTCGAAGGCCGCAAGGCCTGAGGGGGGATTTAAAGAGGCGATTGGTGCCACTATTGTTTAAAGTGGCACCAATCGCCTCTTTAAATCCCCCCTAACCCCCCTTTTTCAAAGGGGGAGGGAATATGTAAAACATGAGCCGGCATCTTATCAGGATTCAGCTCGACATAATTGCGTTTGTTACTCCACTGGTAAGTGGCATCGACTAACAAGTCGTGTACTACAAAAGTGTGCGGTAATTTCTCGGTGATTTCGTAAGACAAATCAACCCAACCCGATTGGATAAATTCATTATCCAGGTTAACTATCACCACAATCAAATCATTAGAAGCCGCACAATATTTGCTATAACAAATTATTTTCGGATTATCGATAGCATGAAACTGTAAACTCCGCATATTTTGTAAAGCCGGATGCGCATGGCGGATGTGATTGACCTTGCTAATAATATGCTTAATGCTGGCTGGGTGATTTAAATCCCAAGCTTTAATTTCATATTTTTCCGAATCTAAATATTCTTCACTGCCAGGTTTGACAGCTTCATTAATACAAAGCTCAAAGGCCGGACCATAAATGCCGTAATTCGTGCCTAAGGTCGCCGCCAGAATAAAGCGCGTGATAAAAGCGGCACGTCCCCCAGTTTGCAATGTGGCATGTAAAATATCCGGCGTATTCGGCCAGAAATTACCACGGAAAAAATCCACTACCGGATAAGTCGTCAATTCAGTAAAGTAGGCAATTAACTCTTCTTTCGTATTGCGCCAAGTAAAATAAGTATATGATTGACTGAATCCCAGCTTGGCCAGATGGTACATCAAGGTCGGGCGGGTAAAAGCCTCAGCCAAAAATATCACATCAGGGTGCAGCGTTTTTATTTCCGCAATTAACCACTGCCAGAAAATAAACGGCTTGGTATGTGGATTGTCAACGCGAAATATTTTGACGCCTGCATTAATCCAAAATAATAAAATGTCTCGACATTCTATCCATAACTCTGCCCAGGCTTCTGATTGAAAATACAGTGGATAGATATCTTCATATTTTTTCGGCGGATTTTCCGCATATTGTAAGCTGCCATCGACCCGTTGCTTAAACCATTGTGGATGTTCTTTTAAATACGGGTGGTCAGGGCTGCATTGCAAGGCAAAATCCAGCGCCAGTTCCATGCCATGTTCATGAATGGCTTTTATTAGCTTACGGAAATCTTCACGGTTCCCTAGTAGCGGATGGATCTCCCTATGTCCGCCTGTTTCATCGCCAATTGCCCAGGGGCTGCCCGGATCAGTGGTGGTGGCATTGAGATTATTATTTTTGCCTTTGCGTTTATTGTCGCCTATTGGATGGATGGGAGGGAAATAGATTACATCAAAGCCAAGTGCCTTTATGTAGGCTAATCGCTTAATGACATCATTCAATGTGCCATGTTGGTGTGGGGTAGGGGAACAGGAGCGGGGAAATAGCTCATACCAGGCGCCAAAGTTAGCAAGAGCGCGGTCTACACTAATTTTTAATTCATGTGCATAGCGGGTGATAAAGGCAGGTCGGGCATAGCGTGCGACTAGCCTTGATAATTCTGGGTCAAAGGCTATTGCAGCGGAAGCTTGGTCGAGTGTGTTGGCATAGGTGAGTAAGTGTTTTTGGTCAGTTTTTTCTGCGTGTTGGGCGGCTCTTGTAATCAGTTCTCTGCCGCTTAGAAAATCTAAAGGGGTCTGCTGGTCTGCATCTAGCTTTTTTTTGAGGTTGTATTGCCAAGTGAGGAATTCATCGACGAAGGCGCTTAGGGTATAAACATAATTGCCGATTTTTTCTACTGAAAAGCTAGCTTGCCAGAGGTCATTGCCTAGGGGTTGAAAAGGCTGTTCTTGCCAGGTGGACTCTGATTCATGCCGGAATAGTAAGCGGGCGCTTAATTGGTCATGGCCGTCGGCGAATATATTTGCGGTGACGGTGACTTGTTCACCAATGCACCTTTTGATGGGGAAGGCGCCGCATTCTATTTCTGGTTTGACGTTGTTAATGACAACACGCTGGTGGCCAGGGATGCTTTTTAGCAGGGTTTTTATGAGGTTTGACAATGTAAGTTCCTTTTACATACGCTTTTCTGGCATTTAACCTCTCCCCCAAGGGGAGAGGTTAAATTGTCGGAAATTGCTAGTTAATATCATTATCTATTATCCCCCAACATAACGCAAACCCCGACTCCATTGTCTATACTGTTCATATGAAAAATACCGAAAATTTTAAAAAAAACCCTAATTCACAAGAGCTTATAGAGCAATGTGCCGAGCACGCCCGTGAATTATTAAGCAGAAATCTCACACCCTATGGTATTGCCGCAGCCAGCGTTAAAGCTGAGGATGATAAGCGTCATTACCATTGCGTGTTTGGCCGTGATGCGGCTATCGCTGCTTTTGGGATGGTAGTGTCGGGTGATACCCATCTGATTAAAGGGGCTTGTACGGCGCTCAGAACGTTGGGAGAGCATCAGGCAGCTAATGGGCAGATTCCCAAATACGTTGACCCGGAGAAAAAAGAGGGGGATTTTTGGTATTTAGGCTGCATTGATGCCACTTTATGGTGGTTATTAGCCCTGGATTTTGTCTCACGCCATACGGGGATTAATATGAATGCCGAGCTGGCTGAAAAATCCGCTAAAGCAATTCAGTGGTTACAATGCCAGGAGCACCCGCGCTTACACCTGCTGCAGCAAAATGAGGCCAGTGATTGGGCAGATATTATGCCGCGCTCGGGGTTTGTGCTGTACACCAATACCTTGTGGTATGAAGTGAAGCGTTGTTATAAATTACCGAATTTGCGCGAAACCCGCTTTCATTTTAATCATTTATTTCGACCGTTTGTGCGTGATCTGCCGGAATATAGACGTTTACGTTTGTTAATGCACTATACACGCAAGAATACGACTTTTAGCAATTTATATTTAAGTTTTGTGAATTTTTCGTTTTTTGGTGATGAGGGGGATGTGTTTGGCAATTTGCTGGGTATTTTATTTGGTATACCCGATCATTCTGTGGCCACGCAGATGTTGTATTCCCTCAAACAAATGCGGGTGGATGCGCCGATGCCGGTCAGAGTCACGGTGCGACCGATTGGTTTAAGCGATCCATTATGGCGTCTGTATATGGCGCGGCATAAACAAAATCGCGAGTATTGCTACCATAATGGCGGAATATGGCCATTTGTCGGTGCATTTTGGGTCATGACGTTGGCGGCTATGGGGCAGAAGAAAGAAGCATTAGAAGCGATGACGGCATTGGCGGCAACCAATCAGATCAATGGTTGGGAGTTTAATGAATGGTTTAAGGGTGATACGGGTGAGCCGCGGGGTATGGAAGGGCAGTCGTGGAATGCTTCGATGTTTTTGTTGGCGCATTATGCGTTGAAGCATAAGGTGTTTTGAAGAGAAGAGTTTTCCGCAACGCTTAAACCTGTATAATAGAATGACGCAAGATAAAAATGATAGCAGGTTAAGCCATGTCACTAGAAGAAATCCCAACGGATGCTAATCGAATCCCCGCAGAAAAATCTCAAGTAAATCAAACACCTACCCGTCGCCCTTTCAAATTCATTGAATATTATTTTCAGAGTTTGCTGCAGATTATCATGCGGCGTAGATTTTAGGCTGTCGGTTATTATTTTTTAATCAGGAAAACTTATGATACAAGCAAAGCTCGCTGAACTTTTACCTGAAATCACCGCCATCAGACAAACCATTCACACCCATCCCGAACTTAAATATGAAGAATATGCGACAGCCGAATTGATCGCAAATTATTTGCAACGTTGGGGTTATACCATCACCACGGGCATTGCTAAGACCGGGATTAGCGCGGTCATTGATTCAGGCAAACCAGGTAAAACGGTTGCACTGCGCGCTGATATGGATGGCTTGCCGATTCTTGAACAAACCGGATTGCCCTATGCCTCTAAAAACGTTGGGAAAATGCATGCCTGCGGCCATGATGGCCATATGGCGACTTTGCTGGCAGTTGCTGCGACATTAACCCATTGTCGAGATCAGTTTAAAGGCCGCATTAAATTGATTTTTCAACCGGCGGAAGAAGGGGGTGCCGGCGCTTTGGAAATGATTAAACATGGGGTGCTGGAAAATCCTAAAGTCGATGCAATTTTTGGTTATCACAATATCCCGATGCCGATTGGAACGATCGGGGTTAAAAGCGGCTGTATATTTGCCGGCGCTAATTTTTTTAGCATTAAAATTCGCGGCAAGGGTGGACACGCTGCTTTTCCCGAACGCGCGATTGATCCAATTTGGATAGGCTCAAATATTATTCAGGCTTTGCAATCAGTGGTGACGCGTAACTTATCGGCTTTGCAGCCAGTGGTGTTAAGTGTCACGGAATTTCATGGCGGAAATACGGTGAATGTGATTCCAGAGGAAGCGCGGATTACAGTTTCACTGCGCACGACTTCCGCGCATACGCGTGATAAAGCTTTAGGGCTATGTCAAAAAATAAGCGCAGGTATTGCGGAAAGCTTTGGTGGACAGGCGGAAATGGAAATGCTGCATGAATGCCCACCTACGGTGAATCATGTTGAAGAAGCCGAATGGGTATTAAGAACCGCACATGAATTGTTCGGAGAATCTAAAACGATACACTTGAATGATCCGCTGATGGTGACCGAGGATTTTGCTTATTTTCTAGAGAAAGTGCCAGGGTGTTTTTTTGTTGTAGGTAATGGCGAAGATGTTGTTCTGCATACGCCGCATTATAATTTTCAAGATAGTATTATTTCGGTGGCAGCAAGCCTGTTGATGCAGACGGCAATGAGTTATTTAAATCGGGAAACCCCTCACCCCCTTTGAAAAAGGGGTGAGGGTGAGACCTTTCTTTAATAAAGCTGGCACTGACAAACAGACATTTGTCCAGGCACGGTGGTGCGCCATTGACCTGTCCAAGTGCCGCGGTTATTTTGGCAAACTGAGGGGCAGACTTGTTCGGCATTGGGTTGATTCCAAATGGGTCCAGCTTGAACATCGACTGTTTGAGGATGATTGGGTTTAAATGGCCAGCGGCGTTTTTGCGTGCAAGTTAATTGGCCATCGATATTTTCAATGTACTTGCACGCTCTAGCATTAGGTAAGAAGGTGTTACGAAGAGTGCCAGAGCGATCGGCGCAGGAGCATAGTAAGGTATTATTGGAATTAAGCGAGCAATTGGAGCAGGTTTGTGTATAACTGCCTTTTGGCATGACAAAGGTGCCTGGGCCAGACCAGAGTTGCTGTTGCTGATTATTTTGAGCAAGAGCAGGAAATGCATAGATAAAACAAAAACTTATAAGAGTTAGCACTATTTTTTTCATAAAATTTAACTTCCAATGGTTGTTTAGGGATGCTAACAGTGATTTATAGCGCAAATTTTAATTTGGGGCAATCTTAGGGTACGAAACCATTATCAGATTCCTATGCTAATTTTCAGGATAAAACTATGGTGGTTCTAAGAAAGTGCTAGATGAGGAGGCGGTGTCTTCTGTTTTTTTCAGATGTTTGACTGCAAAGCTCGATTCACCTTGTTGCAATATTTGTTTAAAATAATTTTCTAAATAATCTCCTAGTTGATCTTGTGGTAAATCAATGCTGTTTTCTCCATCATCATAATAAAAAATCATATCTAATGAATTTTCACAGCGGATAAGGTATTTAGCAAAGCGGGGAAAAATCATCTGGGATTTTATATATGCTAGAATAAACAAAATCAATTTCCAGTAGTTTTGTTGTGGTTTTCGTTAAATTTTCCAAGTAGCGTTTGGTTCTATCTATTTGTTTTTTTGATCCAGTATATTTTTCAAAATCATGAAAACATTGATTTATGGTTTCGAGGTTTTTTTGTATTGTTTCTTGTAATGCAGTGGTTGAAGTAAACTTTAGTAACCATTCAAAGAGTAGCTTTGATGTTGTCAGTGTTCGTACCCAGAAGATTGCCTTTTCCACAGTAAGACTGTTTTCAATGCATTAGAAAATAAGATTTAATTTTCGGAAATACGATTTATTTGAACTTTAAATTCTTATTGATGACTGAGCATCAATCAGGGTTTCACCTTGAATATTCGGAGTCGATAACCGAATATTCAAGATGAAAGGCTGGCGGGTGGAGTACTTTTAGACCAAAACAACAGGCACCATCTGCTGTGGTCGCATTTCTTGCAGAATTTTTGTGATTTGCAGCCCGCTTAATCCTGAGGGCATGTTGTTTTTGATTAGCAGCAAATCGAATCCTTGGTCAAATTTTTCCAATGCCATTAAGCCATTGCTGACGGTTTCAACCATGAATTCTGCATTATTTAGCCATTCAAGCTCATTTAATTGTTCAGCGGTGTGTCCGACGACCAACAGTTTAAAAGGTTGGCGAGTGGTGGATAGGTTGATATTTTCAGAATCAGTTGGCATCGTTTTTCTCTCGTAGTTTAAGTCTTTAAGCTGGTTCAGAGTTTTGTCGTGGCAGCATAGGGCGACAAAGACGGCGTGGGCGATGGTGGTGCAGCCGAGTTTTTGTTTGATTGATTTGCGGTGAGTTTCAACGGTTGAAGATTTGATGCCTAAGAGCTTGCCGGTTTCAAAAGAGGTTTTGCCGTGGGCTGCAGCTAGTAAGCATTGATTCTCCTGGTGGGTTAATAATGGGCGGGGGGGGGCGCTAGGCGGGTCTGTGCTTAAGCTGATGCCTAAAATGGTTTTAAGGATGTCCAGTTGCTCTATATCTGTTGTGCAATTTTTCATTTCTTTAAGTAAATTTCTGGCTAAGGTGTCGATTTTGGAAGGGTCATTTATCATTTTGGGTACTCATTTCAGGTTTATGGGAGATTTGCTGCTTGTCTTGAGTTAAGAGCTGAAAAAAAATCTCGCCGCATTTGTGTTAAGGCAATAATCAGACTGAATTTTAATCAATTATTGAGCAATAAAATGTAGTCCATTGGCTTAAAGTTGGTCTAAATATAGAAATTTTATAGGTAAGATTGAGCTTGGCTGATTGGGGCTCAGAAGTAGAAAAGTAGAATATGGTAGGTAAAATAGCAATAATTGTAGGTAATTTCTGAGAAAAAGACGGTAATGGTAAATTCTAGATTAAAAATAGATATGAATGGGGATTTGATAGAAAGTTAATTTTTTGAGTAATGTTTAGATCTTAGATTCTGGCAAATATCCCTTCTCTCAAAGGGCGCACACATCTTTTATAAGCTTTGGCGGCTTAGGATTAGCACTGTAACTCCCTCCCCTTGAAAGGAGTTTGTAGATTTGCCTAACCTGTTTGCGGGAGAGGGATTACAGTGCTTAGCCGGGTAACTACCTTAACCCGCTGATTCCCTCAAAAATTGCTGCACCGTTTTAATTTCTTTGGGGTTAAGGTCGTTAAAGGGTGCATCAGTTAATAAGGTGTAATAATAATTCTGCTGTCCGGCCAAGCGCTGTGCGGGATAAAAATATTTTTTCCATTGAGAAGGTGGGGTTTGTAGGTCAGCTTCAGTGTGGAAATAGGGTAGATGGCTGCGATTTCTTAAAGGATCTTGTACTTCGGCTGGTGCTTCTTCGGCTTCAGCATGTAAAAACAAGTTATTCATCTCTGTTTCATCTTTTAGCAAAAGCCAATAGGCTTTGGCTTTATCATCGAGTAATAAAAAGCTGCCTTGAGTGTCTAAAATATAATATTCGGTAATTTGCTTGCTTTCACACAGATCATAGAAAAATTTAACAAAGGCGGGGTCATCTAAAACCGTGAGCAAATATTCCAGGCCGTCTTTAAAGTTGTCGCGTAGCGAGTTTGATAACTCTAAAAAATAATTGAGTTGCAGTTCGGCTATGGCGCTACTTAAGGTTTGCATGAGATCGGGAGCGCTTTTTTGCAGAAATTTGTTGATGCGCCGTTGATTGAAGGCTTTGACTGCCAGATCATTTTGCGCTTCGCCGGTGAGTAGTAATTTTTGAATATATTTATCGTGAATGGCGTCGCAGCATTCTAAGCCATTGTGTCCAGGCATGGCGTAATCGGCGACTAAGAGTGAAACTTGTTTGAAGCGTTCGGGGTTGTAGATTTCTTTATGGATGTTGCGAAGGCTGACTTGGCGTACGATTAGATTTTCTTGGGCGCTGTCTTCATCAAAAGTCACGCAGTAATTAATAAAGTGTTCGGGTTGATGATGGGCGAAGCGCGCGATGAAGTCATTGGGGTTGGCGTAAAATTGGTAGGGTCTGGTTTCCGGTAATCCCAATTGTAATTTAGTTAAAAAGGGTTGCTGATCGTCAATCAATATGGCGGTGGTGGGGTAGTAGCATAAGCTGACTTGGTTTCCTCTCATGGCATTGTATCCTTATGGTTGCGTATTGCTGGAAAAGACAAGGTAAATAATGTGTATTCACCTTTCACCGATTCGCATTTAATCTTGCCGCCTAATGATTGCATGACCATTTTACAGAAAGTTAAGCCTACACCTGCGCCGTGGCGGGTTTTGCTGAAGAAGCGGTCGAATATTTTGGGTAGGATTTCTGGGGCGATGCCGGTGCCGGTGTCTTTAAATAGGACTTTATTGTAATGTTTTCCGGTCCGTAATGAAATAGTAATATTTGCCTTTTTTCCCGAAGCTGCTATATAGTATACTGCGTTTTTAATTAAATTGAAAAAAACATGCGTTATTAACAGTGCATTACCTTGGGTTTGAAAATCTTGATTGAGATCTAAGATTATCAAATTACTCTCATTTTCCTGGAAAGGATATCGCGCTAATGAATCTTGAATGCAGGTAGCCATTGAAAAAATTTCTGGGCTTTTTGCTGATATGGATGTTTTAATTTTAAATAATAACATGTCAATAAAATTAAATGCACTGCGGACTTCCGTCTTAATGCTTTTCAAAACTTGTTCAATTAATTTGATTCGGGATTGACTTATTTCTGGCACAGGAAGATTAGCTTCGCGAGCCATATTATAACCTGCTAAAATCGCAGAAAAATAATTTGTTATGCCATTTACTCCCAAATCTATGGTGGCTAGAGGTGTTCTCAATTCATGAGCAATGCTGGCGCTTACAGCAGTCATTGCTTGTAATTTGTGTTTGGTGGCTCGTAGTTTTCTTTTAGTCTTTTCTATTTCGGTTACGTCTAAAGAAATTCCCAAAAGACCTATCACTTCATTTCCTTCATATAAAGGGACTTTTTGTGAGAGCCAAACAGATTTTTTGCCATCTGGTAAGGTAAGTACCTCGTGAACAGTTTTTGAGATTCCTGTAGTCATTATCTCGTTATCAGCCTGCGTTATGGCATCAGCTAACTCTTTGGGAAGAGTGTCATAGGCAGTTAAACCGACTACCTCATGCCTTGATTTTAAACCAATATCTTTAGCTTGCTCATTGTTACATCCTAATAAGATTCCATTACGGTCTTTCCAATAGACATGACCTGGCAATAAGGAAATAATGTTTTCCAATTGTTCAGCAGTATTTTGCATATTTTTTGAGGTTGTGGTGCGAATATTGTGTTTCATTAGGGTAACTTCCATGATTTGAAACAGGGTGCTTATGCTTATAAGTAAAGAGGGGTACTTGTCTGTTTATCCTCAAAATGGGAACTAGTAGTTGTATCATTTACAAATAGTGTATCACTATATAGATCATATTGGTTATTTATTATATTTTTACCGCAAAACATATGTACGATATAAAACAATGTTGGATTTTGTATGCCGCATCCTAGCTTCTTTGCTTCATTGCGCCAATATAAAAAATCATTTTTTAATTGCATGCTCTCTTTAAATTGAGCGATTATGCTATCCAATGCAAAAGGATCATTGCTTAACGCACTTAGTTTTTTTCCGCTATATTGTGGATGTATTGCCATATTGCTCAAAATTATCTTTTCAATGCCAGTTTTCAAAACTCGGATGATATAATCTAATCTATTCTCCAAAACATTGGATGAGCATTCCATTATTCCATCGATAATATAGCTTGCTTCTTTAGGTTGAAAATTTTCTATTAATGTTGCGCCGTTATTTGACAATTGAAAATAAAGATTTAGTTTATCTATTATTCTATTATTTCGCTTTCTAGTAATGCTAAGTAAAATAATGCATTTATTTTTTTTCATATGTTGCCACAAAACTTTCATTACTAAATAGCATGGAAAAACTGATCTTCCATCATCATCAGCATATTTTAAAGCATTAAGGAAATCTAGGTTTATATTAACTTCTGGTGTTTCTTGTAGTAGTGAAGAGATAAAATTACAAGAAATGTTGGAGAGATTAATTTGATAAAATCGAGTCAAACGTTTTGCAGCACTTTTAGAAATTTTTATATCTTGCATAATCTTATTAATATCAATACTAGGATCTCCATTCGCAGTTATTTTTTTGTAATATGTAAGGATATAACTTTGGACAAGAAAATTTTCTATGTTTGACAATTCAAAATTATAACCGGATTCTTTAATAAACTTGCCTAATGTTTTGATAGTAGGCTCTACTTCACGTCTGGAATGATCGATTTTTTGGTAATGAACAGTATCGACTTGTATCAGTTCCATAATTTCATGAAGAAATTTCAACCTAACCCGCATTAATATAGAATCTTCAGATTTAATGGATTTAGCAAATCGCAAAACTTGATAAGCACGAATTTGGCAAGAAGTTTCTCCTACATGGGGGTCGAATAAATGCAAAGTGTGTTCAAAATAAAAAGCATTAATTGCCCGAATTAAGTTTGCTACTGTAAATTCAATCAACAACATAACGTCGCTGTATTTTAAGTGAGTTGGAATTTGCGTGTCTGGTGATTGCGGTAGTAAATTAGAGAGGTGAGTTTTCATATCGATCGGCTGTGACGTTTAAATCGATATAAAAGTGAAAGATACGTAACTGAGGCGCAAGTGATAAAAGCTAAAATGCTGCCAATAAACAAAAGCCAGTCTTTTTCAATAAGTGCGTGTATGGTTGTTAATATTTGAATAATATTGAATCCTAAAAACGTCAAAATCGATATTTCACGACTGCTTTTATAACGATATAGTCTTATTGCTTGTGGAATAAATAATACTGCATTCGCTAATAAACCTAGGAAGAAAAATACTTGAAGCAAAGTAATCCACATTGATTTAACCCTCACAAATTTACTGTATCTAATAAAAGGTAATGAATGTATAACTTTTAATTCCACGTAATCTCCCCATTTTTGGGGATACAAAAACAAAAAATACATAAAGAAGTAAGCTAAGAGACTTTTTATGTTGTTTATAGTTTAAAATTTGGGGAGCTCTTTTTGCAATTATATAGGATTTTTGCAAATTTTGGATGGATTTTAGAAAATCATTAGCTTATAACAATTTAGATACTGAGGGCATAGCCTTCTATTTATTTATAAATCATAAATGAAATAATTATTTAATATTAGCTTAAATATAATATGGGGTGGATGATTAATGAAATAGCATGAGTGGAAAATGATATAATAAAATTCATTATCAGCTGGTTAGCGCTCTTGAGAATTGCTGCGCTGTTTTAATTTCTTTAGGGTTAAGGTTGCTAAAGGGCGCATCGGTTAATAAAATATAATAATAATTCTGTTGGCCGGCTAAGCATTGTGCTGGGTAGAAATATTTGTTCCATTGCGAAGGTGGGGTTTGTAAGTCGGCTTCACTATGGAAATAGGGGATGTGGCTTCTAGTTCTTAAAGGTTCTTGCACAATCTCAGGTGCTTCTTCAGCTTCAGCGTGTAAAAACAAGTTATTCATTTCTGTTTCATCTTTCAGTAATAGCCAAAAAGGTTTAGCTTTATCGTCAAGTAATAAGAAGCTGCCTTGGGTATCTAAAATATAATATTCTGTAATTTGTTTGCTTTCGCACAGATCATAGAAGAATTTAACAAAAGCTGGGTCATCTAAAACAGTGAGTAAATATTCTAAACCATCTTTAAAATTGTCTCTTAAAGAGTTCGATAGCTTTAAAAAATAATTGAGTTGGAGCTCTTCAATGACAGCATTTAAAGTTTGCATTAGATCGGGAGCGCTTTTCTGAATAAACGCATGAATGCGACGACTATTGAAAGCTTTCACAGCGAGATCATTTTGCGCTTCACCAGTTAATAGTAATTTTTGAATATACTTATCGTGGATGGCATCGCAGCATTCCAAGCCATTGTATCCCGGCATAGCATAATCAGCTACCAACAATGAAATTTGTTTGAAGCGTTCTGGATTGTAGATTTCTTTATGGATGTTGCGTAAGCTGACTTGGCGTACTATTAAATTTTCTTGAGCGCTGTCTTCGTCAAAAGTGACGCAGTAGTTAATGAAGTGATTAGGATGATAGGTTTTAAAAAGATTAATCAATTTTTGTGGTTCACTATAATATTCACAGGGAATATTATCTTTTAAACCAACTTTTAACTCATTTAAAAAATTTTTCTGGTCATCTATCAAAATTACTGTGGTGGGATAATAGCACAAGCTAACTTGAGCTCCTCTCATGGCTTTGATTCCTGATGGGTTTGGAATTGTTTAGGGAAAGATAATACAAATTCTGTATATTGGCCTAGTTCAGAGTTGCAGGTGATATCACCCCCTAATGATTTCATGACAGTTTTACAAAAAGTCAAACCGACACCTGTGCCATGATATGTTTTACTAAAGAAACGTTTGAATATCTTGGGCAGTATATCTTTAGGGATTCCAGAACCTGTATCTTTAAATATGACAATATTATACTCACTGTTTGTATCAAGTAAAATAGTTATTTTATCGGTATGATCTTTTGCAGCATGGTATAATGCATTTTTTATAAGATTGAAAAACATATGTACTACAAATAGTTTATTAGCTTGTACATTAAAGTCATGGTTTATTTTTACAAAAACTATTTCTTTTTCTCTAGGCTGGAAAGGATAGCGATTTAATATATCTTCTATGCATTGGGACATTGTGAAGCATTCGCTACTCTTAGCTGAAATTGACGTTCTTAATTTTACTAGAAGCATATCAATAAACATAAATGCTGAGCGTATCTCAGCACGCATTCGAGTTATGGTATCTTTAAACAAGTTAATTTTTTGAGGAGGGATATAGTCAATGGGTAAATTTGCTTCTTGTGCTAAATGGTAGCTTTTGATAAGGGTAGGTATATATTTATCTAAATTACTAGAGGCAAGTTCTAATGAGGCTAAAGGCGTTCTTAATTCATGGGCAATAATGGTGCTTATTGCAGTCATGGCGGTCAATTTATGCTTAGTTAATTTCAATTTTTTCTGTGTTTTTTTTAATTCGGTAATATCAGAAGAGATGCCTAAAACTCCTATAATCTCTCCTTGTCTATTACGTAAGGGAGATTTTTTTGATAAGAATATGGCAATTTCCCCATTCGAAAGAACTAAAGGTTCTTCGGCTGTATATGTTTTACCAGTAGACATCACTTCTTTATCCAGGCGAGTGATGGCTTCTGCCTGGGCTTTTCTATCTGTTTCAGATTGATTTGGATTAATTACATCATAGTTGCTCATCCCAACCATTTCTTTTGCAGAATAAAATCCCATGTTTTTGGCTTGAAGATCGTTGCATCCTAATAAATTACAATTTGTATCTTTCCAAAAAACATGTGCAGGAATGTTATCCAAAAGAGTATCTAAAGTTATCTTTGTTTGGCTGATTTGCTTTTCTAATGCCAGTTCTTTGTGCTTTTGTTCTGTAATATCTAGAGAGATTCCTAAAAGCCCAATGCACTTTTCTTCCTCATCAAATAAGGGAATTTTATTTGATAAAAAAAAGTGTATTTTCCCATCTGAAAGTAAAGAACTTTCTTCAATTAAAGTTGGAAGTCCATTTTTCATAATTTCAAGATCAGCTTTTCTTAAAGCGTCAGCCTGAGCTTTCCAAGGCATTTCATAATCTGTTTTACCGAGCATTTCTGCTACACTTAATCCTGCAGATTGCGCTTGTATAGTATTACAACCTAGAAAAGCGCCATTTAGATCTTTCCAATAAATATGACCTGGCAAAAATTTAGCTAGAATATGCAGGGATTGGTTAAGATGGGAAAAAATATTGTGTGAGTACATGTTCATGTAATTAGATACAAAGGTTGGTTTCTGAAAAAAATCTCTTTAAAAATAAAATTAAATATTAATATCTTTACTCCAATTTTTCCCTTTATACAACACAATCAAATAAGTAACACTCCCACAAGTTAAAAAACTTAATGTATTTCCTATTATTAATAGTAGATCACGATGCAAATATCCATGCAAAATAGTAAAAAATTGGATCAAATTAAATCCAAAAAAAGTAATGAGTGAAAAGCCAATTGCGGATTTAACTTTATATAATCTGATGACTTGAGGAACAAATAATAGTGCATTGATAAATAATCCCAGACTGAAAAAAGTTTCGATTAAATTTTTTGACCACATAAGGTAATCCTTGTCAGGGCAACCGATTGAAAGTGTTGAATGGAGTTGCTTGGTTATCTGTAAGTTTTTGTTTAGCGCAGGAACGCCCCCATGACTAAATAACGGGTCTGTATAAATTTTAACCAATTAATTCCTATTATACCCCTCATTTTTAGGGAGATAAATCTAAAAATTTGAGGATTTGAGTGATTGTTCAATGAGGGCATTTAAATGAAAGAGCTTTCGAGGGGTGAATAAACGTAACTTCGTTCGATATAGAACATGTAGTTTTAGCAAGGATGTAGGGAGAAAAGAGGCGAGGACGTGAAAGTTTCCTACCCTGGAATCTGGATTCCGGCAATCCATGACAGGGAAGACGTGCGAGCGGTTATATTTACTTAACTAAATACTTCTTCCAAAGAGGTTGCATCGAGCACCCTGTCAATCCATATGAGCAGAGCATCAGTACTTGCTTGTTGAATTTGATTTAAGTACTCGGGAGATAATTGACCAAAACGACGCTGTAAAAGTCTAATTAACACAGTTGCTTCGCCTTGCTGCAAACCTTTCATTATTCCCACCCGTTCTGGTGTAGTTACAAATTGCACGTGCTTTTCCTCCTCAATTTGTTTTACAACTTCATTGTATTCTAACATAAGCTCTTCAGGCAATGTAATCAGCCAGTCTATCAAAGCAAATAGCCGAATAATATCCTGTTTTTTTATGGTAATTATATATTTGACTCCCTTGCTAATGATCGCTAAGATTCTTTGTCAATTGAATCAAGGTGATAGCATGAAAAGCACGATCAGCGCGTATGAATTTCTCAAGTGGTTTCCCGACGAGAAATCCGCCCGACTGTACTTGAGCAACGTTGCTGGCATGATTCGCCACATTGTCCGCATTGCGGCTCTGTAGATTGTATGCAGACACGCAAGGCTGAAGGGAATTTGCGTTGTTTCTCCTGCAAGAGTGATTTTACCGTTCGGACAGGAATAATTTTTGAGTGTTCGCATGTGTCGCTGGATAAGTGGTTTTATGCAATTTATCTGTTGGTGACTTCCCGCAAGGGTATTTTATCCATGCAGCTATCAAAGGAAATCGGGGTAACGCAAAAAAACCGCGTGGTTCATGCTGCAAAGGCTGCGCGAGGCTTGCGGAAGCGGTTCAGATAGTGGTGGCATGTTATCACTGTAAAGACGATGAAACCTATCGCCTGAGCGAAGATCGCCGTGCTATCTATACACTCGACCCAATTGGTTCTTTGCTAATAAAAGTGCAAGGTGTTCGTCTTACTTATGTAAACCTAACTGGAGTTGCGGCATGATCGACACAATAGATCAACTGGATATTGCGCTAGACCAAGTGTTGGCCTATCAGCGAGATAAAGCGACAACAGATCGGGTTGAAGCCATTAAGCCAAGACGCCCAAGCACCCCGTCCCGCCATATCCGTGCAGGAGTGAAGAAAGAACAAAAGCGCAGGGAGAACATTGAAGCAGCAAGAAGCAGTCTTGAAGTGGATTTATTACGTGCTTTTCGTAATAGATTTATTTGCGGAAATGCAATTGATGTTTTAAAGAAAATTCCAGATTCAAGCATAGATTTAGTTGTTACTTCGCCACCCTATAATCTTAAAAACTCAACTGGTAATGGTATGAAAGATGGCAGAGGCGGTAAGTGGGCTAATGCAGCTCTTGTGAATGGCTATGCAAATTATAATGATTGTATGCCGCATGATGAATATACAAGTTGGCAACGTAGCTGCTTAGCTGAAATGCTCCGAGTTATAAAAGATGATGGGGCGATCTTTTATAATCATAAATGGCGTGTTCAAGCTGGACTCTTACAGGACAGACAAGACATTGTAAGCGGTTTTCCTGTTCGCCAGATTATTATCTGGCGGAGAAAAGGTGGGATAAATTTTAATCCCGGATATTTTTTGCCGACATATGAAGTTATTTATCTTATTGCAAAGCCCAAATTCAAATTAGCTCCCAAGGCTAATAGCTACGGTGATATATGGGAATTTATGCAGGATATGAACAATCCTCATCCTGCGCCTTTTCCGGTAGATTTAATTGAAAGAATTATGTCAAGCACACATGCAAAAATTGTTCTTGATCCATTTATGGGATCAGGAACAACGGCAGTTGCAGCCAAGCGATTGAAAAGAGACTTTATAGGGATTGATATTTCTCAAGATTATTGCGAAATGGCCTGTAGCAGATTAATGAAAGAAGGCTTTGACATATGAGTCTAATGATTGAGGAAGAAAACCGAGTTATTGAAGAATCTGTCATGAAGAACCCTTGGCGTAATGCCTATTGGTTCGCAAGAATGCTTATAAACGGTGATAAATATGGGGCGCTCGGCAAAGAAACAAAGTTGCTGTCTGAAATATGCGTGGCTTTGCAAAGAATTAGTGCTGATAATTCACAGCCTGGCGATATAAAAATAAAAATTGCGAAGGAAGTAATTTCAAATATTTTTAAAACTCGTTTTTCAAAGAAAACAGGCAAGACAGATCGAATAAATTTGTTTGTAGCTGATTTATTCTTAAAGTTAGAAAGCATGGCTGATGTTGCTGTTTTTATGTTAACAGCGCAGAGCATTTTAATTCCGATTAACATAGCCTTAGAGAACATTCCAAATGACGATAAAATTTATACAGAAGCTATTGCAAAAGCCTACCTTGATAAACTCGGGAAAGGTGCTTTAGCTAGCGTTGTAAATATGTGGGATGATGCGGGGGTGGCTGGTTGTCTTAATGCCGAGCGCGTGGAAGTGGTACGGGGATTCACTCATTTAAAACGTGACATAGCTCTAATGCCAGAATATGAAGCCAATATGGTCTTAACTGCTTATGTTCAAGAATTTGAACGAAGGTTAGGTCAGAAAAGGAAAGGGCGAGCGGGCGGAAGTTTGGAAGATGTAACCAGCTTTTTATTTAATTATTATGATATAAAAGCAGAGCATAAACCCGATCATTTCCAAGCTGATATTGAAGTGGATAAGTGGATTCGCTGCAAAGATAAATGGCTTATCGGAATTTCATGCAAACGAACACTAAGGGAACGCTGGAAACAAGTTTCTAGTGCTAGTTCTGAAACATTGAGCAAGTTTAAAATTAAAGAAGTTTGGCACCTCATCACTTACGATGAAGATTTAAGCGACGATAAACTAACCTTGTTAGGCGGGCAGCGGCACATTTTCTATCTAAGGGATGATAGCCGCCGTCTTGACTATGCTAAAAATCATGTCGGCATGTCGGCATATGTTCGGCCTATGTCGCAATTCATTGATGATATAAAGCGTGAGCAAGAATAGCCCCGCACAAACCCAGCCTTGAGGTGACAGTATTTGAAAAAGGCCGCATCCTGAAGTGCTGTTAGGTTACATTAATCCTTTTATTTAACTAAATACTTCTTCCAAAGAGGTCGCATCGAGCACCCAGTCAATCCATATTAGCAGAGCATCAGTTCTTGCTTGTTGAATTTGATTTAAATAGTCAGGAGATAATTGACCAAAACGACGTTGTAATAGCCGAATTAACGCGGCTGCTAGCTTCATCATCGCCACTCGTTCTGGTGTAGTTACAAATTGCACGTGCTTTTCCTCCTCAATTTGTTTTACAACTTCATTGTATTCTAACATAAGCTCTTCAGGCAATGTAATCAGCCAGTCTATCAAAGCAAATAGCCGAATAATATCCTGTTTTTTATACCCTTTTTGATACAATAAACGGGTGAGGTGCGTCTTAGCTATTAAACGGGTTTTAGGGTCATGCTTAGTTTCCATTGCGGCTAATTGCGCTAACATCACCATGGCAAAACGATTATTCATGGTTTCCAATTCCGATTTCCGGTGCTGGTAATCCAGTATCTTTACAACAATATAGCCAATTTCTTGATAGGTGCCGAAGCTCTCTTCTCGGTGATAGTTAGTTCAGCAATATGTGGTAAGCAGAATTCCATAAAATCTTGAAGATAGAATTCAAGGCTATGTTTCCATGGACTGTCGTAATTAGCGCGCTTGGTATTTTTTTGCCGAGTGCGTGTTTCAGCAACCATAGATTTATCCTTACCTGCCTAAAAGTCTATGCATGCTAATCTGTCATAGCAGCGATAACAATACCGTAGTGAACTCGCTTGAAGTTTGTGATAAAAGGTATGACCAACCTATACATCATTGGAGGGAAAAATGACCGAATACAAAGCAACTATTAATTGGAAGCGTGGTGCGCAGCAATTTACCGATAACCGCTATAGTCGTTTGCATACCTGGCAATTTGATGGCGGTTTAGAAATACCGGCGTCATCTTCGCCTCATGTGGTGCCTTTACCTTATTCTGACCCAGCTGCGATTGATCCTGAAGAAGCATTTATTGCTTCCTTGTCTAGTTGTCATATGCTTTGGTTTTTGGCAATTGCTGCGAAGAAAAATTTTTGTGTGGATCATTATACGGATGAAGCCTTAGGCTTTATGGAAAAAAATGTTGGAGGGCGTATGTTGATAGCTAGGGTGATATTGCGCCCCAAAGTGTTGTTTTCTGGAGAAAATCTGCCTATGGATGCTGTGCTGATGCAGATGCACGAAAAAGCGCATGAAGAATGTTTTATTGCTAATTCTGTTAAAACGGATGTCAAGTGTCAGCCTGTTATTATTACTTAATTTTAGGAATACCTCATGAACCCATTAGAAATTTATCCTGCAACGAAAAAAGATATACCAGTTTTATTTGATCTCATTAAGCAGCTTTCCGAATTTGAAGATCTAACACATGAATTAGAGGCGACAGAAGCGAGTCTTGAAGCAGCATTGTTTGGGGAACAGCCGCATGCTGAAGTACTGTTAGGTTATGTGAATCAAGTACCTGTCAGTTATGCCTTATTTACTTATAGTTTTTCAACTTTATTAGCTAAGCCAGGTCTGTACCTTGTCGATTTATATGTGGTGTCAAAATTTCGTAAGCAAGGTATTGGTCGGGCTATGCTCGTCTATTTAGCTAAGCTCGCTAAAGAAAGAAATTATGGCCGTGTAGAATGGTTGGTATTAAATTGGAACAAGTCAGCGATTAAGCTCTATGAAAACCTTGGAGCTGAAGCATTGAATGAATGGATACCTTACCGATTAGCAGGTGCAGCGCTGGATGATTTAGCAGGACAAAATTGAAATTGTTTTCAGGCCAAATAAAAATGCAAACCCCTATGACAGCAATTGTCAAAGCCAATAAAAATATACCGCTTTTTGCCTTATGTTTAGGCTTTTTCATGGTGATTATCGATGTCATGGTGGTTAATATCGCGCTGCATAGTATTGGAGAAGATCTTAAGGGCAGTTTTTCAGGATTGCAGTGGGTCGTTGCGGGTTATACTTTGACATTTGCCAGTTTGTTATTGTCGGCAGGGTATTTAGGTGATCGTGTTGGGGCGAAGCCGGCTTTTCTTTGGGGTTTGGGGTTGTTTGTGTTGACGTCGTTGGGGTGTGGGTTGGCGCCGTTTTTGTGGTTGTTAGTGGTGTTTCGGCTGTTTCAAGGGGCGTCAGCTGCGCTTTTGGTGCCTACTTCTCTGGCTTTGATTAATGCCTCTTATGAAAATTTAGAAGATCGTGCCAAAGCCATTGGGGTGTGGGCGAGTGTTGGTGGTATTGCCGGCGCTGCCGGTCCAGTGCTGGGGGCGCTGTTGACCCATTATCTGGGGTGGCGATCGATATTCTTAATTAATATACCTGTGGGTGTTGCGGCGATTTTACTCACACTTAAATATGTGGCCAGTCCTACTGCTATTCAGCAGAAGACGAGTTTTGATTTTTTGGGTCAACTTTTGGGGATTATCAGCGTTGCATCTTTGGCTTTTGGTTTGATTGAAGCGGGGAATTCAGGTTGGTTGGCGCCTTTGGTGTTATGTGGATTTGTCGTTTGTTTGCTGAGTTTTATTGCATTTATTTGGCATGAGCGTCGAGCGATTGAGCCGATGTTTCCGCTGAATTTTTTTAAAGCGAAAACTTTTTCTGTGGGTATAGCTGCAGGGATGATATTGAATTTGGGGGCGTATGGATTGTTTTTCGTGTTGCCTTTTTATTTTCAACAGGTTAGGCATTATTCAGTACTGATGACGGGGTTGGCGTTGCTGCCGATGCTGGGGCTTGGGGTCATGACTTCTTTTGTAAGTGGGAGATTGATTGTGGCTTTAGGTCCTAAGTTGCCAATGTTTTTAGGTTTATCTATGGGGGCGTTGGGGTTTTTTGCTTTACTAATAACGGGTGAAAGCGCACCTTCTTATCTGGCGTTGATTTTACCTTTGGTTGCGATAGGAGTTTCAGCGCTGACTATGCCGGCTGCGACGGTTGCGGTTATCCGGTCAGTGGCGGATGATCGTGTGGGGGTGGCTTCGGGTGCATTTAATACAAGTCGACAAGTGGGTAGTTTGTTAGGGGTGGCTATTTTTGGGGCTATTATTAATACAGTGACGCAGTTTGTTTGGGGGATGCATGTTTGTTTGATAATTGCGGGGTGTTTGTTTCTTGGGGGGTGTGCTGTGATTTGGGGGGTTCTTGATTAAAGCGCTGAAATTCTGCCTCCCTAGGCACTGTATTCCCCTCCCTGAGCTAAGGTATGCACACAAGTAACTAGTGACTTAATCCTCCTCCCACAAGGGGAGAAGGATTGAGTTTCTAATTGTGTGCATACTTTAGCCCGCAAAGGGAGAGGGAGTTACAGGGGAGAATCTTCTACCAGTCTTTTACTTCGACGCTAAGCATCAAACCCAAGGCACTGGCTTAGGATTAATCATATCAAACCCAGCTTGATGCCAGTAAGGATAAATGGGAGCATGCCGGCTCGCAATATCCAAAGTGGTCATTTGTTCAGGGGTCAGCTGCCAGCCAATTGCGCCTAAGTTTTGGCGGAGTTGTTCTTCGTTGCGGGCGCCAATCACCAGGTTGCAGACTGTGGGGCGTTGTAATAACCAATTGAGGGCGACTTGAGGCACGGTTTTATTGGTTTCTTGCGCTATGGCGGATAAGGCATCCACTACATCATACAGATAATCATCGTTTACTTTGGGCCCATTTTCGCCGCCGCCAGATTTGATACGTCCTTCGGGTAAGGGGGCGCCGCGGTGTATTTTACCGGTTAATCGCCCCCAGCCCAGCGGGCTCCATACCATCAATCCTACGCCCTGGTCTAAACCCAAGGGCATTAATTCCCATTCATAATCGCGGCCGATTAAGGAATAGTAGCCTTGATAAACCACATAGCGGCCGAGTCCGTATTTCTCAGAAATCGCCAAAGATTTCATGACATGCCAGCCGGAAAAATTGGAGCAGCCGATGTAGCGCACCTTGCCGCTTTGGATCAGATTGTCTAAGGTGCTTAGGGTTTCTTCCACCGGTGTCAGGGCGTCAAAGCCGTGCATAAAATAAATATCGATGTGATCAGTATTTAGGCGTTTGAGGCTGGCTTCGCATTCGCGGATTAAATGGTAACGGGAAGAGCCGACTTCATTGGGGCCGCTCCCCATAGGGAAAGTGGCTTTAGTGGAAATCAAGGCTTTATCGCGGCGACCTTGTAAGGCTTTGCCGAGTATGATTTCTGAGTCACCGAGTGAGTACAGATTCGCTGTGTCAAACAGGTTAACACCGGCTTCCAGACAGATATCGACGAGTCGGGTTGCTTCTTTGACATCAGTGGTTCCCCATTTTTTGAAGAAGTCAGTGGTGCCGCCAAATGTTCCGGTGCCAAAACTTAAAACAGGTACTTTTAAACCGGAGCGGCCTAAAGATCGGTATTCCATAATTTTTTCCTTTTAGGTGTAAGAAATTTTTAAAAAAAGCAGGTGCTATGTGTTACTCGAATTATCTGTGAGGGGGAGCTACGCGTAGCCAGAAACGCTGAGCTTTCTTAAGTAGGTGTATTGCATTAAAATAATATGTAACTACTCGCACGTCGTCCCGGCAGGAAGCCGGGATCCAGTTGATAGGGAAATCAAAGTTTCGCCTTCCTGCGGGATGGATCTCGGCATCCATGCCGGGACGACGGTCTAAACTAAATAGGGTGCAAGTAATTACTTTGTTAGTTTTACTGGAGTGAGCAGTTATGATTTAAGTTTATCATAATTTTGACAATGGCTAAACTATATGGAAAGCAAAATTTATAGGGTAATTGTTTGGGTGGTTGCCACCCTGTTTGTGGTTTATTCATTTTGTTTAAATACCGCAGCTGCTGTTTTTTCTGGCGCGGTCAAGACGAGTTTACATGCGCAAGATTTTGAAATTTCCTTAAGCATGGCAGCATTTATCCTAGGATTTGCTTGTATGCAGATTCCAGCTGGATATTTATTGGATAAATATAATCCGCGCTGGGTAGTGAGTAGCGGGGTTTTATTATTAGCAGCTGGGAATCTGATGATTTCCTATGCGACGGGATTAATCTACTTTTCTTTAGCTAACTTTTTGCAAGGATTGGGCGCGGCATATGCTTTTATTGCCATTGGTGTACTAATTTCGCAATGGTTTAGTGCCAAAGCATTTCCGATTTTATTTGGCTTGACTCAATCGGTTTCTTGCATTTTCTCAGGCATTATTCACTATTTTTTTACCTTAGCATTAAAAAACTATTCTTGGAATCAACTTTATCAAAAGCTGGCAATTTTTGGCTTTTTACTTTTGATTCTCACAGTCGTATTCATAAAATCTCCAAAGCATTATCAACCTGCTCTAAACCTTTCTTTAAAAAAATCCTTACATGCCGTGTTAACGAATAAACAAATTCGGCTTTGTGCTTTAGCGGCAGCGACTTCATTTGGGGTTTTGCTGGGTTATTCGGGTTTTTGGTATTTGAGAATTCAGGAATATTATGCAGTTGAAAATTTACAAGCGGTGATTGTCAGTGGCATTATTTTTGCTGGCATTGGTGTTGGTACGCCGTTGTTGGGTTTTATTTCTAATTTGGTTAAATCCAGGGTGGCGGTGTTGCATGTGACTTTGGTTTTGGGAGTGATGGCGCTATTAGTAGGTATTTATTTGCCGCATTATGCGATTAACACGTTAATTATTATTAAAATAGTTTCGTTTTTCATTGGATTCTTTTTGTCTGGGTCTATGTTGTTTTATACGATTGTCAGTGAAGTTTCTTCAAATGCCACACGGGGCGTTGCATTGAGCGTGACTAATACGGCGGTGTTTTTATTTAATACGTTAATTATTTTTGTTCCGTATCTATTTGTTACTTCTACTTCGAATTTATTTTTTACTTATTTATGGCTTTTGCCATTTTGCGTGATGTTTTCACTATTGTTGCTTTATTTTATCAAAGACAAAAGGAGTTGTTTATGAACAAGAGCACAGCTTATCGTGGTGCCATTTTTTATTTTAAAGATTCAGCCACGTTGGAGAATGTCCCCAAAAGAAAGCAAGAAGGATTGGGTGATAATTATAAAAATAGTCAGTATGTTTATATTGAAGATGGTGTTTTAATCGTAGAGGCTGGGAAAGTTAAAACAGCTGGAGCCTATGCGGATTTAAAAAATAAGTTAGATGGTATGAAGGTGATTGATTATAGTGGTAAGCTGATTACGCCTGGGTTTATCGATACCCATCAACATGCCTGTCAAAGTGCGATTGTCGCAGCTTATGGAGAAAAGTTACTGGAGTGGTTGAATGATTATGTGTTTCCGGGTGAAAGTGAGTATAAGGATAGTGATTTTGCGCGCAAAAATCTTAATTTTTTTCTCGATGAATTAGTCAAAAATGGTACCACCACTGCTGTTTCTTATGGGCCTTTGTATTATGAGGCGATGAATATATTTTTCGAAGAATTGGATAAAAGAAACATGCGGTTTATTACCGGTAATATTTTGATGGATACGAATCCGACCAGTGATTTTAAATTATCGACCCAAGAGAATTATGATAATACTAAAAAATTAATTGCCAAGTGGCATAACAAACACCGGTTGTCATTTTGTATTTCACCGCGATTTGCGTTGTCTTGTTCAGAGCAATTGTTGGAACTATGTGGTGCGCTCAAAAAGGAACATCCAGATCTTTATGTGCAGACCCATTTAGATGAAAATGTGTCAGAGGTCGAAGAAGTCAAGAGGGCTTTTCCTTGGAGTAAAAATTATATGGATGTGTATTCGCATTTTGGTTTGGTCACCCCGCAAACGGTTTTTGGGCATTGTGTGCATTTAACTGAGGCCGAATTAGAATTGTTCAAGCAGTCACAGGCGATTATTTCTACTTGTCCGTTAAGCAATAATTTTTTGGGTAGTGGGTTATTTAATTTTGAGCAGGCGAGGCTATATACAGATAAAATTACTTTAGGCACGGATTGGGGTGGGGGTAATAGTTTGTCGCTGTTTGCGGTGATGGATGATGTTTATAAGGTGGCGATGCTAAATAGTTATAAACTGCCGAGTATGGTGCGTTGGTTTGCTTGCACATTGGGTGCCGCTAAAGCCTTGGGCTTAGATCATAAAATTGGTAATTTTAGTGCGGGTAAGGAAGCGGATTTTATTGTGATTGATCTTAAGGTTTCATCGTTTCTTCGTTATCGTTTGGCAGAAGAGATGGATATTTTTGAGAAGCTGTTTGTTTTAATGACGGTGGGGGATACCCAGAATATTGAGGCTACTTATATTTATGGGGAGCAGGCGTATATTAAGTCGCATGGTTAAACTTGAGGCAATAACTAAATCCTATTAAAAGCCTTAGCTTTTTTCCTTCTCCCCTTGTGGGAGAAGGAAAATTTTTAGATCTAGTTTGGGTAGCAATGCTGATGCTTAGCATAACCGTCAGTGTAAAAATAGTTAATAGGACTTTATCTTGAAACCCCGATGAACTGCTATGAAATAAATGCAAGCCCGGCCGGGTAGCGCTTAAATAAATCATTGCTATACCCAGTAAAGTAAAACAAGTCGGAAATTGGCCAAAATATTTGGCATAAAAAGCTAGAATGACAAGAAATGCACAAGATAAAATTAAAATAATACCCGTTGGCACTGCAAAATAAAATAAATGACCTAGTATAATCACCAAAGCCAGCACCCACCACAGCTGAACTGGTTGGCGAAAATAGCGTTTTGAGATAAAAGGATCAAATATCAGGCAAAATGGCAGAATGCACAATATTCCGTTCATTTCACCTAGCCAGCCCATATACCATAGCGACAGGTTGGGTAAAAGAGATTGAGTGAGAATGACAAATTCTAGATAGCTGAGCACGACACTTGAGGCAATGATTAAGCCATAAAACTTCCATAAAACTGCATTGTCAGCGATAGGGGCGATGGGACCAATTAGACGCAGCGCTAGCGCCCGCGTGAGGTAAACATAGATAACTAATAAGCCGCTGTGTATTAAACTGATGCTAAAGGGGGTATGACTGAGGACATAGCTGGCCAATGCGCCAAAAAAGATGCCCAATAACGGGAAATTACCGCGCAAAAACACGGCGGCAAGCGCCACCCCAGTTGCCGGCCAAAGTGGCGAGAAAAAATGATTCGCAATAATAAATTGTTGGCCGCCAAAAACTAATAAAGCGCTGATGAAAAATTCCGCCATGCGACGGATGAATACCAAGCGGTAAAATAACGCACGGTATGAGGGGTGGGCGGTTTCAGCTAAATTCCTTGCGATGACCGCGGTTTTAAAATAATTTAAGCGTTTTTCCCGTGACACTGAATTTTAGGATATCCATTATGAACGATGATGAACTATATCAGGGGTATTTGACTAAAGTCTACCAGAATACACAAGGCTATCAGGGTTATTCAGAACAGGAGCGGGATTTATTTTTAAAAGCTGGCGTTTGTGTCACTTATGGAGAATTGCTTTATCCCAGTGTTAAGAAATTAATTAAACATTTTAATTATTCTTCTGACGATATTTTATTAGATTTAGGATCGGGATTGGGGAAGTTTGCTTTACAGGTTTTTTTGCAAACGGATATTAAAAAGGTGATAGGTATTGAGGCATCTTCCGTAGTCAATTCCCAAGCGCAAGTCGTTAAGGAGCAGGTGGCTGCGGATTTCCCAGAGTTTTGGGAAAATGCACGAGAGTTGGATTTTATTTGTGATGATTTTATCAAGGCTTCATGGCAGGATGCGACAATTGTTTATACTTGTTCAACGTGTTTTACGCAGGAATTATTGATTGCAATCGGTAACAAAATCAACCACCAGCCTAAGGTGCGGCAGGTGTTTAGTTTGCGTCCGTTATCTTCCTTGAAAATGCGTTTGAAAAGTATATTTGTGGTGGAGTGTAGTTGGGATTCGGCTTTGTGTTTTTATTATGAAAGATGATAATTCTAAATTTCACCCCCTTTTTCAAAGGGGGTGAGTTAAAGTTTTATCCAGATCACCATCAAAAAATTTTTCAGTAAATGGTCCGCCGTGAAAAAGTTGAGCAATTTCACCCTCCGGCAGCGCATTTTTTTCCAGCACTTCTAGATAATTTTCCGCATCATCTTGCGGCGAAAAAGCAATCTGTGCACCTGTATTGTCGAGTTTTTTACGCGTGTTATTGGAGATGCCGTAAATAATCTCAAAATGCAGATCAAGTGGTGCCTCAATGGCTGCTTGAAATAATCGTACTGCATCCCCTTCACTCAGCCAGGTAGTTAATTGGCGTTTGTCCTTGGGTTGTGGCTGTAATGAATTAATTCTAAGACAAATACCAGATAAGCCATATTTATCAGCATATAATCGGACTAAAGCTTCGCTGGCAATTTTGCTGACGCCGTAGAATCCGCTGGCTCTTGGGGTGATAAGGCGTGATAAAGTTTGGGTGCGTGGATAAAAACCCACCGCATGGATGGAGCTGGCCAGAATAAAGCGTGGGACCTGGGCTTGTCTGGTGGCTTCTAGCATATTTTTGGTGCCTAAAATATTGGTGGTTAAGACGGCATCGGCATCGTCAATTTCTGTGGCAATGGCTGCTAGGTGAATGACGCAGTCGATATTATCCAATACCGTATTGAGCATTTGCGGTTGTAAAATGTCGATCGAGTGGATATCTTGAGAGTAGGCGGTATCGCATTGGGTAATATCACCCAGGCGTAGGTTGTAATGAGGAGATAGATGTTTTTGCAGTAATTTTCCTACTTGGCCGTTGGCGCCGCTGATGAAAAGATTTTTTTTGGTATTGATTGGTTGTGGCATAATTTTCTCCAGCAATAGTTAAACTGCAATAGGCACATAATTGCTAGTAAATTCAAAAGGAAGAGTTTTTTTCGCTAATTCAAGATGGATGAATTGATTCTGCGCGGCCAGCATCGTCTGTATTTGCCAAACTCCCTCCACTGCATGAATATAATCCTTATGCGGTAATTTCCAGTCGGTAATCTTGTCCCTGGCTTTCTTTTTAGCCTCTAAGTCATTCTCAGCAACAATACAAATATTTTTATGCAGCTCGGTAAATTCTAAAGGATCATAGCCGCCCAAATTAGCAAAATAGAGCTGCTCTCTACCCTGGCTAGGAAAATCTTTCAAATGAATATCATAGCCATCCACTTGTCTCACAATCCCCCAAGCATCTAAATGCAAACTGTCAGGCACACCCCACCAGCTTTCTCGCAGTAAAGGGTAAGTCTCTTCAATCGTATTGCCCGCGACAAAACGCACATCATGTAATTCAATTAAAGAATTTGTGTGTTTCCCGCCTAAATAAATCATATATAAGTGCATGATTTGGCTCCTTTTTTATAAGTGCTGTCTCCCTTTGAAAAAGGGAGATGGGAGTGGTTATGAACGAAGGAAATCCAAGCGGAAAGAGGTTTGAGTGGCGTGAGTATAGCTTTATTTGGATTGCCGTCGCAAGCAAATCTGCTATTTGTGGGTTAAGCAATGAGGCAACTTATTTTTCTGTTCACTAAATCCTATCTAAATTTAATCATAACTATTCACCCTATAAAAACCCTCGTCATTCCCGCGTAGGCCGGAATCTATCCTGATTTAGGCTGTGTGCCGGAAAAGAAATAGATTCGCTTGCGCGGGAATGACAACGCTTACTTTGTGTCCTTTTTGTTTTATACAGAAGTTTTTTGCTCAAAATAAGCAATGTATTTAATACTAGTTTAAGTTGACTATGCTTAACTTTAGCAATCTAAAATAAAAATAATTAGGTAGGTTCTCTTAATAAAAGGGCAATCTACTATTCAACTGAAGCTAAGGGGTAGGGTAATATGAGTCATTTTAAATACGAACCATCTGAAAAAACCGGCGATGCAGAGCCCTTTGTTTCTAGACCTCAAACTATGAAGGGCGAAGATCCTATCTTAAGCATAGATCAGACGCACTCTCCACAAAAGTCACCTACCCCCAAAAATTCTACAGAAGCGCCTAAAATCCATACTTCTACTCTCATACCTCCTACACAAGGAGCTAGTGAGAATCAATTTCCGAGAATGGCAAATCTAAGAAGTAAACTTCAGCGCAAACCACCTGAAAATGAAGTAACAAAACTTCAAAGACAATATAGCGAGTATATGAAACTGAAGGATGAGAAATTAGAAATGAGCGACCAGGATGAAAGCGCTAAACAATCAACTACTGAAAAGGTTACCTTTAGACGTCTAAAAGCTCTCAGAGCAAAGCTCAAACAAGCTCGTACTCGTAAACCCAAAGATGGCGGAAGTACTGAACTATCAGTTTCTGAAAGATTTACCTTTAAACGTGTGAAAGCTTTCAAAAAAAGGCTCAAGCAAGCTCGTGATCGCAGATTAGAGGCTCGCAAGCACAAATTAATAGAAAAACTTAGTGATAAATTACGTGACCAAAAAGTTGATCGATCTACTGATAGTGCTTCATCTATCGATATTTCTGCTGCATATGTCAAAGAGCTCCGCGATCAAGCTTTACAAAAATTAAATAATTTGGCATTGAAATTAAAAAAAGCTAAGGGTGATATAAAATCACAAAATAATAAAAATGTGACAGAACTTACGCCTGATGATCTTGCAGTTGCACCAGGACTCACTGATACTGGAGATAAAAAGGATAGCTTAGAAGTGGTTAAAGCTATTTTAGGAAAATCTCAATTATTTAAAGATCAAGGATTAGAGCTGGGAAATGAAGACAAAGGAGATTGTGATGCTATTTTAAAACTTTTCGAGAAAATTGAAGACACTAAAAAAGAAGCAGAAGTATTTCAAGAAACCGCTAAGCTAATAGCCGATCTTAAACAATCGACTGAATCACAGCCAGAGGTTGTCAAAGAGGAAGATCGAAAACAGCATCAACCGACAAAATCTTCTGTGTTTAAAGGGATGCTTACTCGCAGCAAAGGAAATAAATCGAACAATAATGAAGAAAAAGATTTGCAAGAACAATATAGCCGATTTATGCAATTGTCTTGGCAGGAAGGCAAAACCGATGCGAGTGCAGAAAATCATGAGGTTGGCAGAAGATCAAGAGCTAAGCATCTAAAAGATTACTTTAAAGGCGTATTGATCAACAGACTTAGCGAGAAATTCAAGAAGATTGATAAGGTAGATATCTCTGCTTTACATGTTAAAAGACTTCAAGATAGGGTTTTAGTGACATTAAATCGTTTAGCATTGAAACTTACACCACAGACATCTGACGCAAAATCACCCAAGGATAAGCCTGTTGTTTTAACAGCTGCTGATCTGAAAGAGGTAGACTTGAGTGGTAAAGACAGCCATAAAGTTGTTGAAACACTTTTGCGTAAATCAGGCACATTACAGTCCATTGATTTATCAAAAATGACAGAGGAAGATAGGAAAGATTGTGAGTCTGTCTTGGATATTTTCCATCAAATGGAAGCTTCTAAAATAACTGCAAATAGTCTTAAAGCAGAAGCCAGAAAGGAAGCTGATGGTAAGATAAATGAAGAAATTGAAGATGTTCAAGAGCAGTATTGTCAATATATGCAAGAAATGGAAGGAAAACTCGATGATAACTTGGGTAATCCTAATACTTCTGAACAAGTAAGTGGAGAAAAAAAGGACAGAGTTGGACAAAAAGGTGAAAAATGGCATAAGCGCTTTGCAGATAAACTTAGTAGAAAATTCGCAAAATTTGGACATGATTTTGACGTCGATATTTCTGCTTTGCATGTCGAAGAGCTTCGATCTAAGATGGTAGATAATTTAAAAAATTTATTGAAATCATCCGGTGTAAGTACTGACAAAAAGCAAAAAGAGGCGAGTAGTTTAGAGCAATTATCAGTTGATGATTTAAAAGTTGTAAAATTTAAAAGTCTCGATGATGTTAAAGATTTTATTTCAGAAAAATCTGCTGGACAGATATCACATGAGCAACTTTCAAAAGGTGAGAATAAGGAGTTATGTGATGCTATTTTAGGACTTTCTGAACAGATTGAGATTAGCAAAAGAATGGCACAAAGGCTTAGTTCGAAAGCCAGATTAACCTATCAACAGACAATGAAGAATATAGATCTATCTCAAATAGCCGATGATACAGATAAACCTGAGTCTGCTCTAAAAACGGGAGATGCACTTAAATCCGAACCTGCTACTACAGGAACTGTTAACAGTCATTCTGCTCAAACAGCGGGGGATACACGCAAACACGATCCCGAACCTGCTCTAAAAAAAGAGGGTGCGCCTAAATCTGAGTCGGCTGTTGCCGCAAGAACTATTAGGGGCTATTCTGACCCTCGTAATGATCCCATGTCATTTGCGTTTAAAGCACCTACACCAATCGTTGTTCCAAATTTGATACCCCGTGAAATAAAACATGAAGATTCTGGCTCTAACCCACAACGAAATGCTTTCAATGAGCAAGTCAAAATATTTGCAAATCGAGCTTATCACATACATATTTTAACTAGA
Source organism: Gammaproteobacteria bacterium (assembly GCA_035546635.1). Lineage (NCBI taxonomy): Bacteria > Pseudomonadati > Pseudomonadota > Gammaproteobacteria > Gammaproteobacteria bacterium. The sequence goes on along the minus strand of DASZWJ010000031.1, from coordinate 28,523 downwards.
AAAATTCACCAACTCTCTGCTGGTGCTAGACATGATTTGCGGGAAGCTGAAGCTGGGAAACTTAAAACAACAGAGCTTGCTAGGTTAGAAGCTATAATAGCTGACGGTAAAAGATTAGCAGAGGAGAGAGCATTTTGCATAACGGAGCGTGATGCTGCATTACAGGTCTTGGGTAATCTTAATGCCAAATACCTGCGGCCAGATGATAATAGCCTTCTTAAAGTGATTGAAAGAGGAAATCAACACAAACTTGAGCAAGCATTATTTGATCTGAGCGGAAAACATATCCATATAACACATAGGCATTTACGGATGATGCAAAGGAGTATTGAAACTAGCCGACGAGAAGGATCTAGCGCAGCCGTTGATTATTTTTTAAAGAATTTATCTTCTTCTGTCAAATTAGATAAACCGACAACAACAGCAGCGAGAGAAAAGCGAGAACAGCGGTGTAAGTTAATCATTAGTTTGTTTGAACAGATTCAATTTGATAAGAAAATAGCAGAAAATCTGAAAGGTGAAGTTAGAAAACACAAACAAAAACTTGCAGAAAAACATTCTGATAAAAAACATGTGGCAGCAAAAGTAACTAAAGAAGAACCAAAAGTAAGATACCACCGATACGTACGGGTTTCTCCAAGTAGGAATACCAAGCCTGTAGATAATAGTCCCAAGGCTTCTTCTAACCAAACTCATCAGCCTTCATTCTTGGAAAGGTTGTCCCACTGCTTTTTTAGATCATCGTCACAAGTTTCTGATGCTAAAGCACAGACACCTACACCTAGAAAAGCGCCTGCTGAGACAAAATTACCTAGCAGCCAGGTTGAAGCGACTACGACAAAAGCATCAGTGTGGAGTCAATTTACTAATTACCTTTTTGGGAAGTCTTCGCAGCAAGCTGCAAAAGTATCCAATGTGCCTACCCCTGCCAGTTCTCCCCCTGCTGTGGTTGAAAATAATTTGAGATGAGGGAGAGTCATTCTGGGACGCCGTGTCTTTTTGAATTTCGCACCAGCGATATTTAAAATTCTTTAGGACACCAAGCGGGTTTGCGCTTGGTCAAAAACGCATTCAATCCTTCTTGCCCTTCAGGGGAAACGCGAATTGTGGCAATTGCCTCTGTATTTAGTTGCAAATGTCGTTCGTCATAAGGATTGCTGCTTACACGATTGATTAAGGCTTTGGCAGCACTGACGGCTTGAGGACTATTTTGCAATAAGTAATGTAACAGTTCTTGTAAGGCAGTATCTAATTGTTCAGGTGTTGTTACCACCGACACCAAGCCTAAACGCTGTGCCTCTTCAGCCGAAATAATTTCTGCAGTCAAGGCATAACGCCGCATCGCACGTTCACCGATGGTTGCCAGGACGTAAGGACTGATGACGGCAGGAATTAAACCAAATTTCACTTCGGATAAACAAAAACTGGCTTTATTGGAAGCAACTGCCATATCACAACACGCTACCAAACCTACGCCACCGCCAAAAGTTGCACCTTGCACTCGAGCAATCGTGGGTTGTTTGAGCAGCTTAAGCGTCTGCAATAATTCTGATAAAGCTTGGGCATCTTTGAGATTTTCTGCATAAGAATAACCCGACATGCGTTTCATCCAGTTAAGATCAGCTCCTGCAGAAAAACTTTTGCCGGCCGCCGCCAGCACGACAACTTTGACCTCGGCATTATTCTGCAATTGTTGCAGTATTGTGATTAAGTTTTTAATTAATGCATCATCAAAGGCATTGTGCAGCTCAGGGCGGTTTAAGGTAATGGTCGCCACTCCCCGTTCATCCTGAGTAAAAAATACATTGTCGTTCATTCTTGAACCTCGCGTTTGGCCAGCGTTGCAATGCTCACTTTGGAGCGTGACAGTTTGCCTAAGTGTTTGCAAATAAATACACCGGCGTCAATGAGTTTATTTAAATTGATGCCTGTCTCTATTTCCATACCCTGCAGCATGTAGACTAAGTCCTCAGTTGCCACATTGCCGGAGGCGCCTTTGGCATAGGGGCAGCCGCCAAGCCCTGACACACTGCTGTCAAATATGCTCACCCCCATTTGTAATGAGGCTAAAATATTGGCCAAAGCCTGGCCATAAGTATCATGAAAATGACCAGCAATCGCATGGATGGGTACTTTTGTGGCAACGGCTTCTAGCATGGCTTGGGTCTTATTTGGTGTGCCGGCGCCAATGGTGTCACCCAGTGAAATTTCATAACATCCCAGTTCATATAATCGGGCAGCCACATCAGCCACCGCCTGCGGACGAATTTCGCCTTCATAGGGACAGACCAAGGCACAGGAGACATAGCCACGAATACGTATATCAACTGCTTTGGCAGCGTCAATCACCGGTATAAAACGTTGAAAACTTTCATCGATTGAACAATTGATGTTTTTATGGGTGAAACTTTCAGAAGCCGCTGTAAATAGCGCGATTTCTTTAACACCGACGGCCAATGCGGACTCTAATCCTTGCATATTGGGGATCAATACGGGGTAATTGACGCCTTTGGCTTTATGGATTTTTTGAAAAACTAGGGCGCTGTCGGCTAATTGGGGAATCCATTTGGGGGAAACAAAGCTGGTTGTTTCTATGGTTGTAAAACCGACAGCGGTTAATAAATTGATAAATTCAATTTTAGTTTTTGTGGGGACGAATTCGTGTTCGTTTTGTAGGCCATCTCTTGGACTGACTTCAACGATTTTTACTGTTTTTGGCGTTTTCATAAAATGGGGGCTCTAATTTAAATCGGCAACTATTCACCCATATCATTACTCACAAGTGAGTACACTCCTTCTCCCGCCAGGGGAGAAGAAAGGTGCTCAACTTGTGGGTAATGATATGTGCTCACCTTCACTCCCTTTGAAAAAGAGGTGAAGCTCCACTTTTTCAACAACGCCCCATCCCGCAAGGGGATTCCCTTCGGTCATAGAGGGGAGGGGGCTGCAGTGCTTTCGTTTAATTTATAGAGATCACTCAGAATCTAGACTCACTTTTAATTTGCGGATGAGAACCGCTTTCATCCTCTTCAGCATCAGAAATGTTTATTTGGCTCAACGCCTCTATGATCTGCATTTTTATTGATACTTCACCATATTGTGCCAAGCGTTGATCTATTTCTAAGGCGCTCTTTAGATTCTGGTTCACCCATTCTAAATGATTAGGATTTAATCTAGTGTCATAGTATGCCTGGCGTAATCTTTGCCAAATTTCCGAGTTCTCAATATCATATTTCTGCAATGTAGCATTTGCCAAATCAAAATGATGAGTTGCCTGCTCTACCTCATCATTCTGACGTAAACTTTCGCCAATGGCTATACAATTCTGACATTGTTCAAGGATAGCTGAAGCAGTGCTTAATTGATAGCTAGGACGAACCAGGCGCACTTTTTTATCGAGAACCTGTATAGGATGCTTGGTATCGGCAGGCTGTTGTTTTATCCATTCCCCATGCAATACCTCTAAGCTGTCATGCATAGACCGTTGTTCTGATGCTTTCCAGCGGATACAAAATGTAGTCATCAACGTTTGATACAATTGCTGCCATTGCTCATGCTGAAAAGAGGTAGATTTTTCAAACCATTTTTTTTCTTTTAATCGATCACATAATTTGATCAAATCCTCTGGATTACGTAGTGCAGGTTTATCTAGTTGCGTATGTTCCTGCAGCAGCAGCGCAAAACAAGAAACGACTAAATCCCGTAAGGCGGTATTCTGGGTGTATTGTTCAAGGATGCACTGCCAATCTTTTCCTGTGCATGTCTCCAATTGAATAATCTGCAGTCTGTTTTTGATGGCAGTGGATAACAGTCTATTTTCGCGGTGTAGAAAGATAATATAAAATTCGCGCGGAAAAGAGGTCTCTAATGCTTGCTCTACATCCATGCCTTCTAACAATGGATTCAGCCATTTTTCCAAATCAGGTGTGATTAAGTGAGGATTGTTTAACACCAGGATATTTTTTTGTTGCAGACTTTGTCGAACGCCCTGTTTAAACCCTTCTTCATCTTCAGGATTAACCGACAATACTGAATAGCTAAGTTTTTTTTCCGCTAACATCCTGGTCACACACTCACGCATGAATTTTGTTTCAGTGCTTTGAAATAAAATACCATAGCCGCTAGGCTCTAATTGATTCTTGAGCGTAATTTCACGGATTTGCAAGGCCTTTTGCAAATAATATAGCAAGCTGATGATGGGTTGAACAGGTGCTATACCGTCTTTGCATATCATGTTGCTCAGCTTGGATGATATCGATAATTTGGGTATTTGTTCTAGTTTTAAAGCAGATATTAATTGGGCAATAAATTCCGCTTGGTTTTGTGCACTAAAATGCGCGGGCGCTAGAGATTTAAATTCATGGTAACAGGCTTGGCGTATCCAGGCAGTTAATAACTCAGTCGATGCTGAGGTGCTATTTTTTTCTGCATACTGCGATTGTAGTGCATACATGTGATATAGGATACGATTTAGGTTGCGCGGTGAAACCAGTGCTGATCGCCGCACAAAGTGATAGCTATCTAAATAGATGTCCGCTAAAGATCTGCGTAGTGACGCGTCGTCAATTTTCATGACTTTTTCTAAAAACGGCGCGATTTGAAAATTATAAATATCTGCAGGTGTAAATGGTTGAAACCATAGGGTAGGCATACCTTCCGGCACTGGAAAACGGCCGCTATAAGATAGCCGGGGGTTGCCTGTGCCAATCAGCCAATGTTCGGCTTGATGGGTATAGGCTTTACCGCGCCAAAAGCGTTTTGTATCTGGCTGCATTAATGGCTGTAAAAAACTGGGTGGAAATATATTGACTTCATCCACTAATGCAATGTGGATGACATCGGCATCATCTGCCTGTAACCAAGGTTCTATGCCGCCTTCACCGATATACAGACGACAAGTTTTTTTAAGCTCAGTTAAAGCTGCAGGTAGTAAAACACGAACGGTAAAAGTTTTACCGGTGCCGGCGCTGCCTAAGAGTGCCAGGCTGTCATGCTGCTGTAATAATGCTAATGCCTCTTGCACCTTATCAGTGACACATTGTTTTTTATCGTCATCGGTAGTTACTTCAGTTTGATCGGTTATCAGTGGTGTTGAATCAGGCGGGGTAAGTTGCGTGGATGTTGGTTTAACATCTGACTCAGGCTCAGCTACTTGGTGCAGAGAATCTGCAATCGATTTTTCTTCACTACATAATGACGTGAGTAATACATTGCGAAAACGCGCATAGTCCGCATCCAAAGGATCATAATCCTCAAGTAATTTCACTTGCATCGGGCTGTGTTTAAAATACAAAGCGTGCTCGTGAGGATACTGCTGTAAAAATTTGGCCACTTCTTGCGCGCGTGGCCAGCTCCAGCGTAATTGCGAATGGGTTTGTTCGTAAGCCTGTTGTAGGTTTTTCTTATCGCGTTCATTCAGCGTCGAAGTTTCATCCAGCCATTGCATGTAATGCTCAATCGTCACGACAATGGGCTGGGTATCGAAAAATGGCGCTAAATGTTTGGCTAATTGCGGATTGGGTGGTGAAAGCATAAAGAGTTGATTATCAAAGGTTAAGCGTTGGGCATTACTCCACAGATAATCACTCACAATTAAAGATTCTAATTGCGAATATAATTCTGACGAAATTTGTCCCATGAGCAAGACGTTGCCTTGTTCTAGCAAGGTCATCACCTCATTTTTTTGATAGTCAATTCGCCATTGCAAACCCGAAGTAAAATCTTCATCTTGGTAAGTCTTGAACGATTCAAATAATTCTTCTTGGGTGGTGTCGCCATTGATAGGAATGACACAGATGTCTTCCGGCAGATGTTTATTAGTTTTTAAATAATGTAATGCGCCTGATAAATCTGTATCGCCAGCAAAAAAAACTTTTGGTTTAGCATCTTCGGTGTGCATTGCTTTCATTTCGGGAGCTTTACGTGCTTGTTCCAAACCGGGCGCGCGTCGATAATGCGGATGAAAACAGATAGCGACACTTACATCTTCACGAAGCTGCAAGATTTGCTGATAAAGCGCAAACCAGTCCGCATCGGGAAAAAAATCTGTGACTTGGATAAGTGCTCTAGCCGTTTTACAACTCCCTACTATCCCGGGTAATGACGTTGAGGTCACCGCGCGTGTTTTAATATCTGCTTGCCAATTACGAATAAAATGCGGATGGCTATGGGTATTTAACACATATGATGTCACTGTTTCATGAGAGCGCCAGGCGATCCATTGTGCCGCATCTTGTATTTCAACTAAGCGCTCAGGCCATTTAACGGGTAGTCTGATTAAAGAGATCATAGGGTTGGGGGGCAGCAATGACCATTCACCATTTTGCAGTGCATCTTGCTCTAAAACCAGCTTGCGTAATGCTGTTTGACGAAATATCGCCAAATTTTTTGCATCAAATGTGTGTTGTATAATCAGCGGTTGATGTGCTTTGAGTGCGAGAACGGCAGAGTTTTCTATCAGTACGATTTTACTGTCGTCAATTTGCGGATCTTCGGTTAAAAAAGCAGTGGGTTCGATGGTGCTGAGATCATGTACCACAGGCGTCATGGCTGGTGATTTCTGTTCCGGTAAGCTGGGCTCTGATAAGTTGTTGAAATCAAACTGTTTTATAAGAGGTTCTGCTTCGCGTACGGTTAAGAAATCTGCGTTAAGTGCCTCTGGCCAGGAGAAGTGATTGAGGCATTGCAAATCGTTAAATGCGCTTAAATGCCACTCATATTGTTGTTCATTGCACAGATATAGAATCTGACAACTGGCGGGCAAAGAGTATAAACGCGATTGATAGAGTAAGCTTGGTGAGGGTTGTAATAAATTAGCATGTACTTCCAATTGTCCAACGCTAAATGCGCTGATATCCAAAATGACCAAAGAGGGAATTTGCTTTTGCAAAGGACTCTGGATGCTTTGAGGTCGGTTGTCACGGATTTGGTGCGTTTCCCATAAAATATCTAAATCATCAGGGTGAGTTAACAGCTTAATCCAGCAAGGTAATTTAGACTCTTCAAGTGAAGAAGATAATGGAGTGTGATTGGTTAAAGAGCGCAATATCTGTGAAGCACTTTGGGTGGAGGAAGGGAGGAATGATTGATGCTGCGATCTAAAACGCTGACATAATGCTATTAAAAAACCTTCTAACATCGATAAATTATCAGATGAATAGGTCAGTAGCGGTGATGTCTCTGCTAAAACTAGGGCAATAAACTCGGTGACTGACTTACAGGATAATGATGGGGATTGAAATCGCTTGAATTCATTGAGGGAGGACTGAGATTTTTGCTTAAGTTCTGCGATGGTTGATGGGTGGTTGGATGATACTGATTGAGGTATTTTGAGTTCACTGGGAGTAGGCTTCGATTTTTGCTTAAGTTCTTCCAAGAAAAAAGGTTCTTCTTTATATTCTCGAGGTGCACCTCCTAAATCTCGTGGTAACCAGCATAATTGTTGCGGGTTTTTATCTTTCGGACATAAGGTTTTCACATAGGCATGCATTGAATTATTAATCTTCAAAACCGGCAAACCATAACCTGTCGCTATGAAGACAAAAGATTGTGCAGCTCTTTCACATTCACCTTGCTGCGAAAGGGCATTATTTAATAAGGCTTTCATGCCATCGCACTGTTCTAAAAGCGCTAATTCTCGCTTCTCCAGTAAACTGTCCCAATCTATGTTTAACGCGCCTACTTTAAAGCCTTTGCCAAATTGACAATAGGCTTGCAGCAATTCACATTGGGCTTGAATGATTTGCCAAAAAGCTGTCAATGTCGTTAAAGATTGGAAATGAGGGTCCAGTTTGCAAAGGCGCGTTTTTTGTAGTTGTAGCGCATCGAGTTCAGATATTAATTTGGTGAAGTTAGGAAAATGTTTTTTTATATTTGGTTTGTTGGCTAACCACTTTAAAATTGGATAAATCTCTGACTTGACCCGTGATGTCGATGGTATATTCTTTATTGATAGCGCTTTCGATTGACTGGGATATAAAATCATATAGGCTTTAAATATTTGCGCTTCACTTTTAGAATCTTTTAAGCGTAAAGCATAGGCATTCTCGATATCCCGACAGCGGCCAATTTCTACGCGACGTGCGAAATCTGGCGGTTCAAAAGCGATGTTGGCTAATTCCCAAGATTGTCCCGCATCAGCGTGAGGGGTTGGCAGAATATAAATATGGTTAGCTTCAAGACTGACAGCATCCACTTTGCCGCATACGACTTGGGGAAATTTAAAGGATTTTCTTAAGGTCAAGTAGTGTTCATGAGAAGCGTATTGCTCATAAGTAAAGCGATAAAATTTTCTCTGATCTTTTTCTGGTAAAAAATCGCTGGTTGCGGCAATAAAACCGATTTGTTTTTTATCTTCTTGAATAGTCAGTTGTGAAATCGCATCTTGATTCATGCGCGAAGGTGGAAGTGTTAAAGAGGTATCGCTAGTATAAAAACGCGTCTTACAAGAGCCCGTGGTTGTTGTAAGCAGACCGGTTTTAGGCGAATGCAGACTTGAGGGATTATAAGGGCCAGTTGCTGCAGTGCTTGGCTGTTGATTTCTTTGAGACTTGTGCTTTTGGTCAGTTGGATGTATGCGGCAATTATCGAACGCTAACCAGTGTAATTGAGGAAGTTTATGATCTGCGCTCAGTGCTCTTCTGATGAATACTTTATCTGATTTTTTTTCATAGGAAATTTCAATGATCAAATTAGGGTGAGTTTTCTGTACTTTGGTGGTGAACTTATTCAATTCGATTGGCGAAATTTTTTCTAGGAGCGAGCAATTGTCAAAATGCAAATATTTCAAAGAAGGTGGAAGTGATAATTCACCATCAAAATTGATGGGTGCTGATAAAGTTAAGCGTCTTAGATTTATTAGATGAGTTAGTTTGCAAACATGCAACAAATCATTCGGTTGATGAGTAAGACGGACAATATGAAGTTCTACAATTTTTGTGCTTATGGTTGTCTCTAAAGATTCCAATTTTTCAATGTTTTCTTCGTGTAGAGCTATATCTAAATAAATTGTTTTTACTCTTGGACAATTTTTTAACGCTAAGGCAAAATCTATCCAGTCAAGTATTTCAAAATGAATATGTTCGATTCGGTTTTTAGTGTCAATAAATTCAAATAATGTTTCTATGCGATCTTGAGTTAGGAGGCTTAAATGTAAAGATCTAAAGCTAATATCATCAATGCTGCTGCTAGGTTTGGATTTAATCAGTAAAACATTCTGATCGCTAACAGTTAGATTGGGTTGTGGCAATTTCCAATCTGGATAAATTTTGAAAAACTCAGGATTGGTTCTTTGGATGCGTTGATATTTTGAACCGAATATTGATTTTATAGCATGGATTCTTTTTTTAGCAGTGATGATAATTATTTCTTTATCCTGCATGGACATTGATTGGCTTAAGTGCTTTCTTATTAGTTCAATATTGATAGCGTTTTCATGTTGTGCTTGGAAAGAAAATTTTGGAGGATATTGTTCTTGATATTTGACAGGTATCATGCTTTTAGGATCGCCGGTCCATAAAAAACTTTTATATCCTACTGAAAACAGACGCTTGTAAAAATTAAGATTAATTCCTCTTAAAGAATCAGGAGCATTCCAAATATAATCAGATACAATGAAAATTGTTTTGATATCAGTATCAGCAATATGTGATAATCGTTTATGTTTATACCAAGGTTTTTTGGCCAGCGCGCGAGATAATACAGGAGTAGTACTGGGGGTGTTGGTGTAAATAAAGTCATGGCGATATGACGTATGATTAATCTGAAAAAAGCCTCTAATGTCATGGATGGTAATAAAATTAGGGGGGATTTCTTTTAAGTTAGGTAATGTATCTAGCAATTTGTTACGTGCGTCCATATAACCGGGGTTGTGTGTATCAATAAAAAAATTATAATTCGGTTGTGATTTGTCATATTCTAGAAAGCCAAATGTAGTTAAATCGACATCAGTTGGATCGAGAAGTAGATCTATAGTATGAAGATGTTTTGATACGTCGAGTAAACTTCGAAGAAAATCTTTTTTTTCACGGTGGGCGTTGCTCTGTGATCCAAACTTGGACTGATACACACTGCCTGTATATATGGTCAGTCTGCTTTTGTAGCTTGATGGTGTAAAGGTTTGGTAGAAGATAGAAACATAAATTTGCATTTCTGGTGAATCAAACGCGCATCCATCTATTAAGTCTTTGCTATCTACGATTCTTGCAAAACCTGCTATTGCGGCAAAAAATTCTTTTGGGGTAACTAATTTTAGTTTAGAGTCTTTGCTTTCATGTGGCTGGGAAGTCATTGTGTTATCTGTACCCTATTAAGTTCGAATACCATTAATCAATTGAGCGGGAGTTGTTATAGCTGACGGCCAATCTATTTTTTTTGTATATTTGCTCCTTAAGAAATAAAAAGAACCTGAAGAGTTGTCATTTGCGCGAAGGCGCATCAGTGTCCGAAGAAATAGTCAATTTTTGGGTTGCACCCACCTTCTCCCCTTGTGGGAGAAGGTGCCGAAGGCGGATGAGGGGTGAGTTTGAGTCAGCACAAACTAAGCTAAAGCCCACGAGACTTACCCCTCATCCGCCCTAGCGGGCACCTTCTCCCACAAGGGGGAGGAGTTTTGCATTTTTTGAATTTCGCGCCAGCGACTACTTACTTTTTTTGATTTTTTAAGTATACAGGTGTTATTGGATACGTCTTTCTATATTAATAGGAGTGCAAGAGTACTGCAATCATTTCAATGGGATAAGAACTCCTGCCTTGCGTGTGTCAATAAGCATAGTTAGAATATCCCAACCGTTTGGCATAGTTATAAAGTTAAGCTTTCTTTAACAAACGGATTTTTAAACTTCATGGAGAATGAATATGTCAAATAAAATAGTTCTATCTACTCTGGGTGCCGTCGTTGCTCTGGGCTTTGCTTCTTCTGTTTTTGCTGATACAAATGTGCAAAATCAAACCGCAGAAAAGTTAAAAGCTGCCATGCCTTCTGGTTTTGAAAAATGTTACGGCATCACCAAATCCGGTAAAAATGATTGCGCCTCAGGAACTGAAGCTTGTGCAGGACAGTCAAAAGTAGATGGCGCTAAAGATGCCTGGATAGGTTTACCTAAGGGCACCTGTGACCGCATTGTCGGTGGCAGCACGACAGCTGGTTCTGCGGGTTAATGCAAAAGGTAGACTCTATCAAAGGCGTTGGCATTGGTCTTAGACCGTGCCATTACGCCTATATTCAAGAACATAAACCTGATGTCAAATGGTTTGAGGTATTATCAGATAATTATCTTTGTGAGGGAGGCATTAGTTTCTCTCAGCTGGAAACTATCTGTTCCGTTTATCCCATGACCTTACATGGTGTGGGGATGTCATTAGGGTCGACTGATCCGCTAAATCAAGATTATTTAAAAAAACTAAAAAATCTTATCCAGTTGACCCGACCAGCTTTGGTTTCAGATCATTTATGCTGGACGTCACTTGGCGGTCATTATTTTCATGAATTACTACCCTTGCCTTATACGGAAGAAGCGGTGAAGCATGTGGCAGGGCGCATCAAGATTGTGCAGGATTTTCTTGAGCGACAAATTATGATAGAAAATGTTTCAAGTTATTTAGCTTTTAATCATTCTACATTAACTGAATGGGAATTTTTAAAGACGGTGGCGGATGAAGCAGACTGTTTGATTTTGCTGGATATTAATAATATTTATGTCAGTGCTTGCAATAATGCGTTTAATCCTGAAATGTATTTGCATGAATTAAATACCGAGCGTGTGGCGCAATTTCATTTGGCAGGTTTTGAGGATAAAGGTACGCATTTGTTGGATTCGCATAGTGCGAAAGTTTATGCGCCGGTGTGGGCGTTATTTGAAAAGGCGCTAGATAAATTTGGTGCTTTACCGGCCTGCATAGAATGGGATAATCAGATTCCAGATTTTCCGCACTTGCAACAAGAGGCATTGATGGCTCAAAACAGGATGCTGATGCATGCTATCCCTGAATGATTTTCAAAAGCAATTTGTGCAAGGCTTGCAGTCACAAGGTGAGGCCATACTGCAGTCTATATCTGCAACCAAGCAGCTGTCACCCAAAGAGCGGTTGGCAATTTACCAGGGTAGTATTTTTGGCATTAAACAAAAATCCTTAAAAGAAATTTATGCGGTGTGTAACAGGTTGGTGGGGGAGGATTTTTTTATTGGGATGGTAAATGAATATATAACCGCTACGCCCTCGACTACACCGGATCTTGGTGGTTTTGGTGCAGATTTTTCTGATTTTATCAGGGGGTTTCAGCCTGCGAAGTGTTTGCCGTATTTAAGTGATGTCGCTAGGTTAGAGTGGGTTTGGCATCGATTATTTTATGCGCCATTTGCAGATAAGCTGGATTTTGCTTTGTTGGCGGATGTGTATGTGGCAGGGGGTGAGCATATAGTTTTTCAGCTGCCGCCTGGATGTGCGTTGTTGGCTTCTCCCTATCCTATCCATAAAATTTGGGAAATCAATCAAGAGGATTATGTAGGGGATGATGGACTGGTTTTGCCTGAAAATGCGATGTTTTATTTATTTGTGTGGCGTCGAGGGTTAAAGATGCGTATGGATGGTTTGGATCAGCCTACTTGGCAGGTGATGACATGGATGTTGGAAGGAAAAAGTTTAAGCGAGATGGCTGAGGCGTTAGATAGTCAGAAATTTGCTGGGGATTTTACGCAAATCTTAACGGCGATAGCGAGTTGGGGGTGGTTGACAGGGTTTGAGATTAAGAGATTTTCATGCTAGGCAATAGCTGTCATCCTGAGCAAAGCGAAGGATGACAGCTGCTTTCAAGTAATATCAATTTTTAATAGAAAATCCAGTTTTCTTTATCCAGCCCTGTTTCAAAATGATTACCAACCCAGTAATCAGGTACATAATAATCTTTATAAATTCTAGCCTTGGGTGCGTAAATATTAATTACATTGATGTAGGGCGAATAGGGGTAATAGTAGTGGGTTCTCATAGCATGATAAGTGCCCGGGGGTGTGCACCCTGCGAGTAGAATTGCAGTTAAAACCATACCTATCCTTGTTGGTTTAAGCATTTGTTTGCTCCTTTTGGAAATCCTTGTTATAAATATAGCTGAAAAATATGGTTTTTTGGAAAACTGCTAAAATAATTCTACATGGAAAAATCCTTCCCTAGTGGGTCAAGCTAAGTTTTCACCTCTTCGGTCACAGACAAAAGAGGTGACATTGCTTAGCTTGATATCTCGGGAGAAAGATTTATCTCCCTCGATCAGGATTTTGCACTGGTCGTACACCCGCCTTGCGATTTGAGTCCTTGAAGGATTCGCGGTCGGATTGACGATCCGGTTTGTTGCCGGTTTGTCGTTTGGGATCACGTTGTACGACTGAACCTGGGTGATCGTGTCTATTTTCATTTTGTATGTCTTGTACATCTTGGATGTCAGTTGTTTGTTTGCGAATTGGTGTGATTGTCATATATAAACTCCTCTTAAAGTAAAATAATAATGACTGCTCGTGATTTAAGCTTTGAACTCTCCAACTTAGTTCAGGCCGAAAGTAATTATTCTATTGGTTATTTTAGTAGAGGAATTTTATGAAGTTTGTAAGGATTGGTAGATACGGAATGTAGTCTTTAGCTTAGAAAAATGTCATGCGGGGGGAGACTTTGTGCAAAATATTGAAGAAAAAAAGAGTGGTAAAACCGTCAGCAGTTTTAAAGAATTACCAGAGGCTAAAAATATAAAGCATGTGCCTGCTGGGGTAAAAGGTATTATTGCAGAATTTACTAACTTGCCGACATTGGTTAGTTTTTCGCAAACAAACAGAGAAAACAATATAGATTTGGCAAAAATTAGGGAGGTTAAACTTAAAGAACTGGAAAAGCAGTGGTATGATTTATTAGCAGGAGCTCCAGAATTTAAAGCATATCAAAAAATATCCATAGAAAATTTTTTAAGATTATTAATTAGCCGTGATGAGGTGCGGGTTAAATTTTGGCAATATGTTATCAGTCAAAAAGCATTTATGTTGATTGATTACCTCATTCAAAAAAAAATCAATTTAAATCCTTGGATTGAACATTTCAAAGATAACAAATCTTTATCATATATTGGCGGACGTACTGCGCAATATCATACTTGCACGCATACGGTATTGGACAAAGAATTCAAAGCGTTACCATTAAATACCGAAGTGATATTATATTTAATCCAATTGGGCGCGAAAGTTTCTACCTATAATTTAACTTCATGCATTATTCCTGGTGTAGATCGGATATTAAATTCTACTGAACAATATTCTAATTCCTGCGTAACTGCAGCAGGTAAGTTATTGGTAATGGCTTGGGAAAAGGGAATACTGGATGAAAAATATTTAATAGGCCTGCTGCGAAGAGCAAAAGATATAAAGCACCCTGTTATAAAGCAGATCGAAGCTGCCTTTTTAATTCGGCAGCTTGAATTCATTCTTCCATCTCCGTGGAATTTTATTGCAGATCAACGTGACGCACCGCTTATTCGAACGACGATTGCGCATCTTCGACAAATCGTTGCTTTGCCGCAAATTGATGATAAAAATATTGAACTTTTGGAGCAGTTTAAGAATGCATTGGAAAGTGGTGCTGTTCCTGGAGGTGCTTTATTTAAATGTTTGCAAAACTTACAGATTCAAGGATTAATAACGCTGCAAAAAGATGCTAAATCATCAATCTGTCATTTAGGCAGCTAAGGGTGAAAAGATGGTCATCATAGGAAACATATTTCCCGCCTTCCTGGCTCTTCATCTATGAAGAAGGGATTCCCTATCTGCCAGGCGCTTGGGTCCTATTGAGCAGAGTCATTAAAACAAGATTGTAGGAAAAAAAATGTAGTCCATAGGCTTAACGTAAGTTAAAAATTTAGTTTTTTGCTAATATTTTTGCTCAAAGCTTTTTGGGGTAAATATTATTAGACAACTTTTGTAGCTATCAAGGTTATTCTAAGTAGAGTTCAGCTACTGTAATATCTAAGCTTAAATTATTAGAAATATTAAATTTTAATAATTAACCTAAAAACTAAAAATATAATCTCAATCAATCAAAAATTATGATAGATAAGGTGCATATGGAGCAAATCCTATCGCAACACTATGCAGAGGCTATTAAAAAGGCGCCTAAGCCTGATAATATGTCGCAAACGCAATATTATAATTATCTTGCGATTCAATTGCTGGAAGAAGGTGGCAATGATTGTCCAACCCAAGAGGCCATTGACTATATTGAGAACTGTTTAAAGCGCTATGCGCGCAAAATGCAAGATAAATTCTTATAACCCATTCTCGCTTATTTAACTCCCACCAGCTTTGTAGTAATCCTCTTTGAGATGTTCAGGCTCATTTAATTGATTATAATTTATTAAAATTTCATCATTTGCTTTGATATCAGCAATAGCAATCACATTTCTTTCGCTATTTAGAATAATATTGGGCTTATCCGAATGGTTTATATACCAACCGATTTCCATGCGGTCAAAGCGCTCTGGGCAGAGGCATTGTTCATTATCAATATAAATACAATATTTAATAAAGGCATCGGGGATGTCCTTAATGTATTTTTTTCGGGAATTAAAACTGGTGGTAAATAAATGGCTGCCCGCAGGTATATCATGTGCGGCGAATACGCCAATTCCTGAAATAGTGGAGGGCAGTAGGATAAATGAATATTCGGTAGATTCCATGGTTGATTTTCCTGTAAAGTGAGGGTCTTTGAGTATATTGTGATTTATGCTAAATGCAATATGCGTAAAAGATTTTTATAGGGGGTAACAATGTCTGCAAAATTAGGCATTCTCATCTACGAAAATGTACAACCCATGGATGTCATTGGGCCGTGGGAGGTATTTGCCTATTGGAAAAAAATTTCTTCTGTGCCGCTTGATACGTATTTAATAGCGGAGCAAGGTGGTTATGTTGAATGTGATAATGGCATTATCTTAAAGGCGCATCAAGATTTTAAGCATTGCCCACAATTAGACTATTTTATTGTACCAGGTGGCCAAGGCCGATTAAAAGAGGTCAATAACCCAGAATTAATCAGTTTTATCATTCGCCAGGCGCAAAAATGCCAGTATGTGATTTCGATTTGTACGGGTATGTTTCTGCTCTATAAAGCGGGGATATTAACACATAAAAAAGTAACGACTTACTGGCGGGCTTTATCTGAACTCAAGGCATTTACTGATATTGAAGTGATAGAAAATCGTATCGTCAAAGATCAACATATTTGGACTTCAGGTGGGGTTTCAAGTGGCATTGATTTAGCGCTGGCATTCATTGCTGAAGTGGCAGGGAAAGAAATCGCGGGTCAAGTCCAATTGTTGTTTGAGTATTTTCCAGCCAATACCGTTTATTGTAACCAAGAGACAGTCGCATCATTGCCGCCGTATGGTAAAAATAATAATAGTCATCTGCCAGAATATATTCAAAATTATATTCGAAGTGTTTGAGGGGGATTATTTACCACCCCCCTATTCCACAGATATTGTTGTATAAATCAAATAAATTGGGTGCCAATCTTTATTGAGTGCCGTCCGTCTGAGATCCCGCGACTTGATCGCGGGATCTCAGGCGGACGGCACTCAGCATAGCAAATTTTCCTCTGTCCCTTCGGTTACAGAGAATTGAGGATTGGAAGGATTTTCTCTTAGGATTGAACAGCATCTTTTTTATGCGACAGCCGAATACACCCCTTAACAAAAGAGCTCCTATCAGGAAAATTTTTATGCACAGTTCCATCTAAAGTCGTAGAGAAATATCGATCTTCTGTTGCAATTTCGCCACTATCGCGGATGCCTGACAACAATTCAACGCCATTATGAAAATAATCATATCGAACTTTATTAAATAAATCGCATAATGAAGTCGTTTCAAGATTAAATTTGCGAGACAGTAATTCTTGTTCATAGTAATTCATCAAGGATTTAATTTCATGCAGGTCAGAAATCAGACTGACTCTCATTCTGGAGCTGGGCTTAAATTCTGGCGCATTGGGAAATTGCAATGAATAATAAACTGAGCATCCTTGACTATTTGCTGAATTGAACATCTGTGGTTGCATGATAATCGGCGGATAATTTTTGAGTTCATAGTCTTCAGCATAAATTCTTTGTAGTTCAAGAAACGGGCCAGCTAAATTATCTTTAGCGGGCGCTAGGCCTGGAAATGCAGAAATCCCCATATATAATAGATATTTTACTGTATCTATAATATAAGAATTGGGGCGTCCTTCATATTTTTGTAATACCAGTGAGAAGAATAAATTCCAAATGAATTGATTGCGCCAAATTTCACTGCCGCCCCAGGCGGAATCTCGCAGGTAATAATAAAGAGGCTTCCACTTTGGATCATTGATGTGATCAAACCAAGATTTTGAGAAATATAAAATTTCTGCATCCCAAGGTTGTTTAAATTTTGGGTGCTTGGCTAACTGGCGGAATATTTCCCAATGTTCCATCATGGATCTGGGGGGAGAAACCGTTAAATTGTAAGCTTTTTTTAGCTGCATATGCTTTTTAGTTTCAGTAATTTTAGGCAGCATAAATACAGAACGTGCGCCGGCAGTCATGTCCCAGATAAAGATGGGATGTTCAGTTTTTTTGGGATTTACCACACGCCAAGCGCCAAATGCTTGTCCAGGGTAGATCAGGCCGCTTAAAGGTATTGTACGATCGGCTAAAGGTAAAAATATTTCAAAAGAATTTTTTAATACCAAACTGACTGGGTTTGAGTGCAAGTTATAGCCTAAACCTTCCCGAATCACACTATCAATGGAAGCATCTGTGATAGGGACGATCAAATTCTTGGAGTTAGGCAGCATTAATAAAGATTTTTCCATGACATTACTGCCATAGGGGTAGGTTGTCTTAGCCACCCAATATTTGTCGCTAGGCGATATTTTATCAATAATTAGAGCGAGTTCTGGATTGACGGTGGTGACTTCCTTTCGTATTTGATTCCAGGTGAGTTGTTCTAGATTTGCACGTGAGGTCACAGTGGATTCCTTTTGCAGTATGTGGGATATACTCGAGGTGAATTGAAATCATACCAGGATTAGATCAGGTACACCAAGAGGCTTGGTGTTGAGTGGGAGCGGAGTAGAATTCTCCACGAAGTTTAGGCCAAGCACTGTATCTCTCTCCCCCTAGCCTTGTGGGAGAAGGAGTTACGGTGCCAAAAGGAGAAGGAAGATATACCCTTTCTTGCTTTGCCCAGTATTGATTCTATACTTATAAATTATGCAGCAATAAAAACAGGAAAAAAACCCAGCTGCACAAAACATCTTGATTTAAAGGGAAGTAAATCATATGAAAGTTATTTTTCGCTTGTTAGCTTTTTTAATTGTATTTGGCTTAGGCATTATCGTAGGCAGTTATTTTTCCTGGCCTAAATACACGCCCGCGCCGCAGCAAGCTTCTACAACCATTCACAATATCTATGCCTATGCCGGCGCTGGGATGTTTTCGCAAGCAGTAGCCGGTGCACTCGCAAGAGTCTATGTGCCTAATAGTGAAGATGGCACGGTCTCTGTTATTGACCCCGCGACTTATCAAGTGGTTGATACCTTTGCCACTGGGAAAAATCCACAGCATGTGGTGCCGTCTTATGATTTGAAAACTTTATGGGTGCTAAATGATGAGGGCAACAGCGTCACGCCTATTAATCCCAATACCGCTAAACCTGGACCAGCTTTGCCGGTGCATGATCCGTATAATCTTTATTTTACCCCTGATGGTAGTTTTGCTATTGCCGTGAATGAGGATGCTAAAACCTTGGATTATCGTGATCCACAGACTATGGCTTTAGTCGATTCCGTGCCGGTAAAGTGTGGTGGCGTTAACCATATGGATTTCACGGTGGATGGGCGTTATGCCATCGTCACTTGTGAGTTTTCCGGGCAGTTATTGAAATTGGATGTTAAGGCGCGCAAGGTAGTCGGTTATCTTGATCTGGGAAAAGGCTCTATGCCACAGGATGCCAGGGCATCGCCCAATGGTCGGGTCTTTTATATTGCCGATATGATGCGCGATGGCATCTTTTTAATTGACCCAGTTGCTTTTAAGGTTATAGATTTTATCCCGACTGGCGTGGGTACGCATAGCGTTTATCCCAGTCGCAATAGTGGACACTTATTTTATATTGCCAATCGCGGCTGTCATTTACATAGTGTGACTTGTCCTGCACACGGACCTGGCAGTATTAGTGTGTTAGACCCGCGCACGGAAATGATAGTTGCGAATTGGCCTATTCCAGGCGGCGGCAGCCCGGATATGGGGAATGTGAGTGCCGATGGTAAGGAGCTATGGTTGTCTGGCCGTTATGATTCAGAAGTTTATGTGTTTAATACCGAGACTGGCCAGCTGATACATCGTATACCTGTGGGTAAAGGGCCGCATGGTTTAGCAGTTTGGCCGCAGCCGGGGCGTTATTCTTTGGGGCATACTGGGAATATGCGTTGAGATGAACTTGGTTTTCCTTGTACTAGGTATGAGGTGAAGGATAGAATGAGCTTAAAAAAACCTTAAGGACACCTCTAGAAATTGATCTTTTCGCTCAATACTGCGTTGGATTAGATTTTAAAATCCTCATTTATTCCCGTATAAACGCAGGTTTAAAATCTAATCCGCCTTGTCTTGAGCGAAAATCTCTAATTTCTAGAGGTGTCCTTAAAACAATAATCTCCTCTGAGGAAAAATTCATGACACAAGAAGCCAAAAAAAAAATAGAAAAAGGCGGTGACCCTGTAAAATGGTTGAAATATTTAATAAAACAGCTTAAACGAGCTGAAGAAATTTCAAAATCAGGAGGAATTCTTTCTCACCCAATTAAAGTGACATCAATACAAATTCAGTTATATGAATTGAGAGGAATTAGAAATAATTTTGTGATGCTACTTTCAATTCTAAAGCAGCTCGATCCCAAAAGAGAACCGAGTGAAGCATTAAGCAATGCGAAGGAAAGTGTCATTCAGACGTTTATTGCTGCTTTGGAAAAGAAATATACTGAGTTGGCAAGGTTGGCAAAGCTACTAAAGGATTGGAATGATCCAGCGCTGATGGCGAGAAATCTATTAGAAATTCATTATCCAACACGAGAAGTGAATGTTGGGCGTAATGAAGAGAATGTGAAAAGAGCAGGCGTAATAAAACAAAAATTAGAAAAGATATCAAAGGAACCTTCTTTTTTTGATAACCTATATGAAACGCGAGAACTTTTGCGTAATGAATTGCAAGTGATTAGCAAGTCTGAAGGTCGGGATACGAGTGGTTATTTTAAAGCAGTATTCGAAATGACAGAACAATTAGAAGCAGCTGAAGTGGAAATATTTAATTTAAGAGAGCAAATACAAAAGGAGTGGCCAAGCAAGATCGAAGATAATTTGCTTACTTTTACTCCACCATCAACAAAAAAAGTTGCGGATAAAGGAAAAAGTTCTACGATACCTGAATCAACAACAGAAAACGATAAGAAAAAAATGCCTCCCCTATTCAAGGGGTCTATTTCGTCTAGCCATGTATCCCCCGCTATTACGTCCAAAATATTATTTGATAAAAAGATTAATTCGAAACAGGAACCTCCAAAAACAACTGTACAAACTGTAACCAGTTCTTCACAGCAAGATCAACGGGAAACAACGCAAGCACCTAAAACACCTCAAACACCTAGTCCATTTAGTTGGGGAGAATGACGAGGACGAATTACAACATGAAATAGGGAGTTTTTATGGGGCGGGATCCTGGCTTCCTGCCAGGATGACGAGCATTTTTTGAATTTCGCATCATCGATGAATTATCTTGCCTCCTGTCAGGACTCGATGAATTGACACTTATTCAAGGGTACTATTTTGCTTCGAGCATAAAATTTATAACCTAAATACAGGGCTAAAAATACCGGAATATTAATATAAGTTCCTATAAAACTTCCCCAATTGAAATTTTGATTAGTGGTGAATTGTTGTCCAATGATAATTAATATGCATAAAGCAAAGGTAAATATCGGTCCAATAGGAAACAATTTGGCGCGATAGGGTAGGGAGGCTAAATCTCGGCCTTGTAAAATGTAAGCTTTTCTAAATCGATAATGACTGATGGCAATCCCCAGCCAAGCGATGAAGCCAGATAAAGCAGAAATATTGACTAGCCAAATAAATATTTTTCCACTGCCGAATAGAGAAGATAAAAAAGTAGCTGCGCCGAATAGGGAAGTTAAAACTAAGGCTAAGAGTGGCACGCCTTTCTTCGTGACACGGGCTAAAGCTTTGGGAGCAATACCGCGTTTGGCCATCGACCATAAGGTGCGCGTAGCGGTATACATGCTGGCATTGGCTGCAGACAGTACTGCGGTTAAGACGATAATGTTGATGATAGTCGCTGCGGATTGGAGTCCAAGTTTTTCAAAGACAATCGTAAATGGACTTAAGGAGACATCATTATTGGCATTCACGAGTTGTGGGTTGGTGTAAGGTATAATGAAATTAATGACTACGATGGCTAAAATATAAAACACTAAGATGCGCCAGAAAATATTTCTAACCGCTTTGGGTATGCTTTCTTTGGGATTTTTCGCTTCACCTGCCGTGATACCAAATATTTCTGTGCCTTGAAAAGCAAAACCAGCAATTAACATTACACTAAAAATACCAAACCAACCGTTATGAAAGGGCGCATCTCCCACATGCCAGTTATGGAAACCTATGGGTTGATGATTAAAGACGCCTAAAATCATTAAAAATCCGGCGACGATAAAGATGATTACGGTTGCAATTTTAATGGCT
This sequence comes from Gammaproteobacteria bacterium, assembly GCA_035546635.1. Lineage (NCBI taxonomy): Bacteria > Pseudomonadati > Pseudomonadota > Gammaproteobacteria > Gammaproteobacteria bacterium. The sequence continues at coordinate 6,731 of DASZWJ010000031.1, read as the reverse complement.
GAAAACCAGTATTCAATTTCTCCATACAGCCCCACAGTAAAGATATTTAATAAAAATATTAAGGCAAAAAATAACGCACTCCAGTAAATCACCGGTGTATGTGGGAACCAGTACTGCATGACAATCGCTGCCGCTGATAAATCTACTGCGACGGTGATTGCCCAGTTGAACCAATAGTTATAGGACATGGCAAATCCTAATGCGGGATCGACAAAACGGCTGGTGTAATCGCAAAATGTGCCGGTTATTGGTTCTAAGGCGGACATTTCACCGAGACTGGTCATTAAGAAATACACCATGACACCAATAATCATAAATGCTAAGACAGCGCCGCCTGGACCACCGAGATAAATGGCATTGCCGCTGGATACAAAAATCCCTGTACCAATTGAGCCGCCTAATGCGATCATGGCAATGTGGCGTGATTTTAGTTTTTTGTGTAGTTCGTTCATAAGTGTGAGTACCGGTGAGTTTGTGTGGTTTAAAATTCTTATTCTTCACCCCCTTTTTCAAAGGGGGTGATTGCTCAATTCCGCAAGGAAAGAAAGGGTAGTAGCTATACGCTTAATCATACTCAATATATTCATTATATGGATGCTGTTTGCCCTGATAATCTTCAATTATATATCGAGTTTCATCCAGTCTATCAGCATTTAATTCAGATAAATAATTGGGTCCTATGGGAGACTTTCCATGGCCGCCTGGGATATCTAAAATATAAGTCGGCTGACATAGCCCAGAAAACCTACCGCGTAATTGTCTCATTAAATCTTGCCCCTGTTGAATACTGGTGCGAAAATGTTGCGTCCCTTGTGCTAAATCGCCTTGAAACAAGTAATAGGGCTTAATTTTATTTTGGATAAAACAACGCATCAAGTGGCTTAACGTCTCTATATTATCATTAATGCCTTTGAGCAATACCGACTGGCTCAAAAGCGGGATGCCATGTTGAGTCAAAGCTTGGCAGGCTTGTTTCGCTTCTTCGGTAAATTCATTCGGGTGATTTGCATGAATCACAACATAAATGGGTAGTTTTTTTTGCAACACTTTCAATAGAGCTGCATTGATACGGGAAGGATCAACAATCGGAACGCGTGTGTGAAATCGCACGATGCCTAAGTGTGGAATAGCATTCAAATTTTCAAGAATTTTATCGAGTATGACGGGTTTTAAAATCAATGGGTCGCCGCCGGTTAATATCACTTCCCAAATTTCTGGATGCGCTCTGATATAAGCATAGGCCGCTTCCAGTTCCTTATCTGACATTAATTTGGAGCCCGCGCCGACTTTTTCTCGTCTAAAGCAGAATCTGCAGTAAACTGCACATACATGTGCGGGGGTGAGTAAACATCGATCAGGATAGCGATGGATTAACCCTTTGGTGACCATATACGGATTATCGCCAATGGGGTCAGATTGTTCTTGTGGTAGAATATTTAGTTCTTCGGTTGTCGGAATAAATTGTCTGGCAATGGGATCATTTGTATCATCTAGATGCATTTGTTGATACATATGCTCGGTGATAGCAAAGGAAAAGTTTTTGGCAACGGGCTTTAGCTCTGAGAGTTTTTGATCGGTAATAACGTTTCTTTTGCGTAATTCTTTTAACGAATGAATAGACTTGCTTATGGAATTCTCCTTTGCGCATCGATGTTTTTTAGTTCATGGATCATAGCAAAATACAACTTAAAATTGAAATTTTTCTAAACTGTTTTTTTCTTGTAGTTCACCTCTCTCATCCCACAGGGGGATTCCCTTAGGTCACAGACGGGAGGGGTGAATTGAGAGGAAATTGAGGGTTCCTGATGATTCAAGATGAAGAGATTTTAAAGACCCAAGCTACACCATCCGCCATGCGTGCCAGCATTGTGGTGGTGGGGATTATTTTTGCTGCTTTCCTTATTTTGTCTAATTTAACCGCTTTTAAATTAGTATCTGTAGGGTCCCTCGCATTCCCTGCGGGGCTGATATTTTTCCCACTTACTTATATATTTGATGATATTTTAACTGAGGTTTATGGTTTTAAAGTGAGCAGGCGGGTAATTTGGTCGGCATTATGCGCTAACGTAATCGTGATAATGGGAACCTTCTTAACCGTTTATTTGCCGCCCGCGCCGTTTTGGCATGAACAATCTTCTTATGCCACGGTTTATCAGGCAGTCCCGCGGGTGTTTTTAGCATCTATTGTGGCCTACTTGGCGGGTGAATTTACGAATTCCATTGTTTTAGCTAAGTTAAAGGTGCGGATGGCTGGGCGGCATTTTTGGATGCGGGCTATTGCCAGCACAGGTATCGGTGTAGGTATAGACACGGTACTGTTTACGCATATTGCGTTTGGCGCAACAATACCTTATGTCGAAATCTGGCGGATTATCATCACCATGTATCTAGTTAAAGTTGGCTATGAAATTTGCGCAGTGCCTCTGACCTATAAAGTTGCTAATTATTTAAAACGCAAAGATGATATTGACTATTTTGATTACAAAACTAAGTTTAATCCGTTTTCGATTGCGATAGATTAGGTTTTAGACTGTCATCCAGAGCATAAGCGAAGGATGACAGTTGGGGGTATGAAATATGCTTCCTAATTAGTCGCTGGCGCGAAACTCAAGGCGTTTCATTCCCGCGAATGCGATAATCCCCTTGTGGGATGAGGGAGGCGGTTAAAGTGGCTAAAACCCCTAGTTAGAAGCGGATTTTGAATTGTTGTGCTGGTTGAAGCGTATCTACTCGCACATCGTCCTGGCAGGAAGCCGGGATCCAGTTGATAGGGACATCAAAGTTTCGCTTTCCCGAAGCTGGATCCCGGCATCCATGCTGGGACGACGGTCTAAATAGGGTCCGAGTAGTTACGTTGAAGCTTAGCTAATTATGCAGGAAAGAGATTTTGGTTCGCTTTCGTTTTGGTTTTGACTTTCTTTAATCTGCTTAGATCTTTCCATGAGGGGGTGTTTAAGTTCGGATTTAAAAAAACGCGGGTGGTCATATTCAACAACAATTTCCTTAATCTGACTAAAATTCCCTGTAACATTTCCATTTGATGATATCTGATCTAGTACTTGATTTATAACCTCTTCTCGCTTTTGGTTTTCTAGGTCATCAGCTATTCGTAGCAGTTCGGAGTCATAGAATCTTTTTGTTCCTCTACTCTCTCCCTTTTGGGCTAATAATTCTTCAAGTTGGTCGTCGCTTATCTTTGTTACCTTTTCGTTTGACAAGTTTTTTGCCTCAATTATGCTGTAAATTATATAAATTTTTCAGATATTAGTATTAACTCTGGTTTTTCTATGGTATCTAACAAAAATTAACAATTTATTAAGTGGTTAATTGGTTTCACAAAAATTCTCTGTACTAGACAATTTTTTGATTCTGGGATGGCATAAAGCATAAATGTGGCTTGAGGTCACGAAGAGGAGAGGGAATGCAGAGTTTTACTGGACACCAGTGGGAAGACAGGAATCTATCCAAATTTTGCCTTGTTATTTTTTATAAGCATTTTATGCGATTTTTATGCGCATTCCCGCCTTCGCGGGAATGATAGGTCTTGAGTTTCGCGCCAGCGACTAGTTAGAGTTCCTTTCCACAAATTCAATAATCGCCCCAGCGACATCTTTCCCGGTTGTTCTTTCTATGCCTTCCAGCCCGGGAGAAGAATTAACCTCTATAATCAAGGGGCCGCGCTCAGAACGCAGCATATCAACGCCAGCAATATTCAGACCGGTTAGATTCGCCGCCAACACGGCTGTTTTTAATTCTTCAGGGGTGAGTTCCACTTCGCTACCTGTGCCGCCTCTATGAATATTGGAACGGAATTCACCCGGTTTTGCCTTGCGCTGCATGGCTGCAATCACTTTGCCCCCGACCACCAGGCAACGTAAGTCGGCGCCGCCAGATTCTTTAATATATTCCTGCACCATGATATTGACTTTGAGACCCAAAAACGCCTCAATCACGCTTTCAGCCGCCTTATGGGTTTCAGCTAACACTACGCCAATCCCTTGCGTACCTTCCAAGAGTTTAATCACCAAAGGTGGTCCGCCCACCATCTTGATTAAGTCTTTAATGTCGCCAGGTGAATGTGAAAAGCCAGTGATAGGCAGCCCCAAGCCCTTATTCGATAAGAGCTGCAGACAACGTAACTTATCCCGGGCACGGGTAATGGCGATGGAACGATTGACGCAATAGACCCCCATGCTTTCAAATTGACGCACTAAAGCCGTACCATAAAAGGTGATTGAGGCGCCAATGCGGGGGATGATGGCATCATAGGCGGGTAATTCTTCGCCGCGGTAATGTATCGAAGGCTTGTGTGAGGCGATGTTCATATAACAACGCAATGGGTTCAATAGCTGCACCTCATGGCCGCGTTGTAAGGCCGCTTCGACTAAGCGGCGTGTGGAATAAAGTTTAGGTCCTCTTGTTAATACGGCAATTCTCATACTATTTTTTCTCAGGGTTTATCAATATTAGCGTAACAAAAAGGATGCACCTGGATTGACCACCAACCTTTTTTTCATGGCTGTTCTACCTAATAACATGCGAAAGCTCATGGTGTCTCGGTTGGTTAAGGTCAGTTCAATTGGCCAGTATGCTTCTCCCAGTTTCAATAAGGTCTTAATGACATAGCGCCTCTCCCTGTGGCCACCAGAGTCTGTTATCCAGCGTATATCTTGCACCTCAGCGATGCATTCTACTATGTCTTCTTTGCTGCGTTGCAGCGGATGGATTTTGAAGCGAATATAATGCTTCTCATGCAGTTTGAATGGTTTAATCTCAAAAGCATGCAGAGCGGAGGTGCGTGCGCCGCTGTCGACTTTTGCCTTAATCCGTGTGATTCCTAATTCTGGCAAAGACAACCATTCACGCCAACCCACGGTTAACAGCCTTCGTTCCTTTTTTAGCTTAAGCGGGGTTTTGGGGGTGTGCATAGTAGGAATAGACTCCTTGACTTGCCGGGAGTTTATCACAAACTATGAGAATAGTTCAGTCGCTTGCTTGATTAAAAAAGCGGTAGTAGTCAAAATTCATCTTGACCAGAGGCTACTCTGACAGTAGTATTTAGACCTTCTCTTGCCGCAAGGCAAATCAAGCTGAATTGATACACTCCCCGATAGCTCAGTCGGTAGAGCAAATGACTGTTAATCATTGGGTCACAGGTTCGAGTCCTGTTCGGGGAGCCAGTGAAATCAGGGGTTCATAAGGATAATTAAAAAATAGAATTTTGTGTGGTGCTAGGATGGTGCTATGTTCAACATAGTCGTTAGACTATCCAGCTTATCTTCAGTTCTAAACTTGATAGGGTCTTTCTTACTTTCAGCTACAAGATGGATACCAAGCAACCGCCGCATCGACTTCTCATCTAGCTTTTTTCTGACTTCTGAATAACGGCCTAAATATCCGCGAACTATATTATTTATTTCTGCATCAACACTTCCCCATATTGCTTCCTCGTTGCAAAATGAATATTGGTTACCCCACCCTTTGACCTTATTATTAATACCACCAAGTGTTTCAATTAATGAATAGTTGTGCTGCTTTTTATTTGGAGAACCGTCAAATTTTTGCTTAAAGGTTTCATTCGTCATTTCTCGTATCGCCGTTAATAATCTATTCCTAGAATCTCTATTGGGCTTTATATTTTTACCCTTTATTTCGACGCCAAGAAAATCGAAACCTTTTGTTACCATACCAGAAACTGCTTTCGTTTTTTTTTCACTCAACATATACACATCTAAATTCAATTTACCTAATATAGACGCTCCTTTATTAAAAGCCTCTTGAACCGCCCTCCATCCTTTGCCAAGCACCATAAAGTCATCTAAATAACGGATGCAAGTAATACCATTCTGGTTCATGGCAACATCAAACTCATAAAGCAAAATATTGCCAAGCAATGGTGACAGGCAGCATCCTTGAGGCGTACCAATAGTGCTGTAATCGAAAAACTTTCTATGCTTGATGGGTATTCGGTTGATATTTTTTATCTCTAAATTAGTGGCGGCCTCTAATATGGAAATAAAATCACTATCTTCAACGTATGATGAAATCTCTGCAATAACTTCTTTTCTTGGTATCTGTGTAAAAAAGGATTTGATGTCTGATTGGTAAAAGTGATCGGCACCATTTTCTATAGCCCTAATTGCGGCCTCTATTGCAGGCTTTACTCCTTTTTTATTATCATTTTCACTTTTTAATGCTCCATAACTCCCTGGCGCATTTAGATATTTAAAAGTTGCTGGTATATCTTGTAAAACATCTAATATAGCTCGCTGAACAACTCTACCTTCAACTGAAGCTAAAACTATTGGACGCTTTTTTTCGCCAGCTGTAATACCATGAGCTCCATCGAAGATGGTATTAGTTTTTCGCGTCTTGATAGCTCTGTAAATTTTATCAATATTTTGTCGTTCTTTTTCTTTAAAAAGGCGAACGGATTCACGTGTCTTACTTGAATCAGACTTGAGCCCATTTTCATATATTTTCTGCCAAGCATCATGCAAAAAATTAGGAGAACATAAGCGCTGATAGGGAGGGAGATTCTTCTTTTTTGGCATCCTAGCTGATCCTGGTGGCTAACTCTATTGACTAACGTGTGTCTGATTCTCTTGCTTCTGATTGAAGCTCGCCTGCTTCGATATGCCTATGCGCCGAAACGCCGTCACCTCGTAAGCAGTGGCCGCCATCATACCGCCCAATGTTTAACATCGCTTGGTATGTAGCAACCAGATAGA
>DASZWJ010000030.1 GCA_035546635.1 Gammaproteobacteria bacterium | reverse complement strand
GATCAAGAAATGCTCTAAATTGACGCCTTTTTTCATAAATTCACCCCTTTTCCTTAAGTTAGGTGAATTATGAGGCAACGTTGGGGTTTTTACCTTTAAATTGGGGGTCCTTCGGTTAGGTTATTTCTGAGGCAATTCGGTACAAAGGTCAGAACGTTGGATATTTAGATTATATTATTTCAATTTTGCTATTCTTAGGCATTTTCTTTATGGTCTTAATTTGTCTAGAACAAAAAATATCTATCCAAACTTACAGCTTAAAAAATTTGATTATTGCAATTTTGTGTTGTATAGCAGCTGGTGTATCACTGGCAGCTAATAATATATATGCTAAAAAACTCAGTAAAAGCGGCTTTTCTCCATTTGATATTTTAGCAATAAGATTTATTTTGCTCATAGCTATTACTGGGATTATATCTTACCAAAGGATACATGAAATTTTTAAAATAGAAATTTTAGAAAATATACTCTTTAATGCATTTTCTTTGATAGTTATACCGCAAATTATTTTCCAATATTCATTAAAAGAGTTAGAGCCTATTACTATCTCAATAATTTCACCCCTAATGCCCGTTATGATATTTATTGTAGAAATTTTTAGTAATAAGATTAATCCTAATTTTATAACTATTTTGGGTATTTTTTTTATATGCCTTGCTTCCATGGCTGGAGCAAAAATAAGGTACCATCTGCACCGAGTAAGTTATCAAAGCATTAATGATTCGTCTCAAAAGTTGAAACAGCAAGCATTATGAGAACGGGATATCAAGTGATAGAAGTTCCTAAAACCAGCATGGAAGAATCTTAGCGTTCATTATTTCCAAACTCAAAACAGCGGGGGAAAAATGTCTAAAGAATGGTATTGACATCGAATGGGCAAATTATTAATTAACCATAACCTCATGTCACCCCATGTGTGAATGGAACAGAATCGATTTCCGGTTCGTGCGTCACGGGAGGGGCGGAAGATTGGCTATAAAGTCGTCGGCTTGCTCTTAGTTGCAACGTTTCACTATCGCTGGATGCAATAATAATGCGATATAACTCCATGGCATCTTGGATGTTATAAACTTTTCCAGTCGCTACTAAAGATTCTGCCAAGTCATATATTTCATTGGCACTGGCTTTTAATTGCTGCTTGGCAGCAGGGTGCCCAAGTTGTGCAGCAGCAAAGATATACTTTAAACCTTTGACCCTATCTTTTTCTATGATATCCCGGTAACCGTTAAAACAATATTGTCCAAGTTTAAATTTAGCCTTGGCATCATTGCCATGATCTGCATGAAGTCTTAAAATTTTGATTTTAGCTTGTTCTGAACCATTTTGTTCTGCCTGTTGATAATATTTAAAGGCAGTATCTAAGTTTCGCTTTACACCATGCACGCCATATTCGTAAATATGCCCTAAATAGCACATGGCGTCTGCATTTTTTGCTTTAGCAGCTTTAATATAAACGGATATTGCTATATCTGTATTAATCTCGAGGTCATTATTGCCTGATTCAAAACATCGAGCTAGCTCATATAATGCACGACCAGGATTTTCTTGAACGAGTTTGTGAAACCATGCTAAATGCTTTTCATTTAATAACGCTAATGTTGAAGGTGGTAAATATTTTTTTAGTGTAGTCATTTCTTCAGGATGGATGAGATCTACATTTGTGTGCTTTACATCATCTAGTAACTTGGACATGGCTAATATCTTGGACATGGAAGAATAGTGACTTGTTTTTAATCTTGAAGCGCTATCATTTTTTTTATCAAAGCCGGAAGAAATTTCTTGTGCCGGTATATTTACGGGTTTTTTTATCGTCTGATCTTGATTTTTCGAGTTGTGTTGATTTAGTGAGAAATCCAATGCATTTCCATATTTTATAAATTGAATCACAATTGCAATTTCATCCGTAGGCCAACGGACACGTTTATCTAGGGCGGTCAAGTAGCCTCGAATTAATTGTGTGCCTTGATGGATAAGCGGGGTTAATTGTTCTTGGGTGAGGGGTAAAGAACCATTTTTGTGATTTTCATATATTCGAATCAAAATATCTTTTAAAAATGCAATTTTTTGGAAGTCATCATAGGGCTGAGCTTCCAGCCATTCGACAAACCCTTGGGGATTTTTTAACAATAATTTAATTCTTGTCAATTCTCGGTTGGAAGGATTAGTTTTAGCTTCAGTCATGATCGGATTCTTTTTGTCATTAGAGATAGCTAGATCATACAGAGCAAATCTTAAGTAATTCTTATCATTTAACAATAACAACGCGCGTTTCTAACTCTGTAGAAATGTCATTCCCTCGCATAGGCGGAAATGACAGTCTATGCATAATTACAAGTAGAGTTTGAAGGGCAATTTCTACGAAGTAGGCGTAATTTTGGGATAAATTATTTGAATGGGTTTCTTGTTTCTATTAATGACTGCAAAATTGGTCAATTTATGAACATGAACAGAAGTTTTGCTTATGATTTCTAATACAGTGATGTTTCGAACTGCTTCGGCATCTGCAATCAGAGAACGATGGCAACGCCAAGGTACGGCTTCAGCACACATGATAACAACCCCGTCTCTATTTTTGATTAAGAGATTTAATTCCTTCAATCCTTGGAAAAATTCCTTTGTTTGCATATAATCGGCAAACCCACGGAAACTTGCATTACGCCAACCCATATTAATTGAGTTTTTAATGGGACGACGCAAGCCCCCTAACTTTGTTAGGTGTGTATATGCAATTTTATTTTTACGAAGAGATATGGTTAACGGTTTTTCATTAAACCATGGCACGTGTCGAGATTTTGGTATTGACCGCACGTCAACGACGTGCGTAATTTGGTATGCGTTAAGGATATCAACAAATTCTTTTAGCGTGTGCGTCGAGTGCCCAATCGTATAAATTTTGCTCATAACCGTTGCCGAGATTATATCTTTTTAAGAATGCATGAAGTTTTTAAAATAGAAATTTTAGAAAATATAGTCATTAATGCATTTTCTTTGGTAATTATACCGCAAATTATTTTTCAATTTAAAAGGTCTGTAGATTTTTTCTCAAGATGATTGGCATTATTAATCTTTGTTAAGATTATTTTTTATTTTCTTTATTAAAATTTTATTATCTGGCTTATAGGAATTAATGCCGTCGACAATTTTTTGCAAAATTTTACGGTTCTATTTCGCAATGGCATTACCAGTTATTTTTTCTCGATTGAAATTACATGATGATAATGTTTTATTTAGCGACTACCGCGGTTGGCGTGCCAGGCGTTCCCGCGTAAAACACAATTAAATCGACTGGCTGATCTGTCGTATAGCCTCTATGTACCTTATTTACCATTTCAGCTAATACATCTCCAGACTTTAAGGTTCTATGCAAGCTGCCGTCTTTAGTTTCAACATAGAGTGTTCCCGAAAGGACATAGGCGGCGTTAATGATGGGATGTGTATGCCAGGGTAATGCTGTATGGGCGGGAATATGGATTTTCACCACGGTAATTTCTGGTTGGGAAGTAGGGTAGGCTGGATATTTGGTGCCATCCCACGAATGATCGGATTGAAGCAATACTTTGGAAAAAGTATTTTCTGGATTGTGGTTCGCTGCATAAGTCATAGTTAAAAAAAGACTGATGCTGAGCAAAAAGAACAAACGTATTGACCCTTTAATCATAAGGACTCCCCTGACAGAAATTCTACTAATTATCTCAGCGTTTGTATTAAAGTCAAAGAATTTATTGTTTAAGAAAATTGAACTTCTAGATCGCTTCTTTCTTTGTATAGAGTTCAGCTGGGCTAGAATAAAATAAAACATCCAAGATATACTCATGAATTGTTCAAATTTTTGGATTCCTTCTTTATCTTTCTACAAGAGGCAGACAATATGCGTTTAGGCATTATGACAGGTGGGGGCGATGCTCCCGGATTAAATGGCATTATTGAGGCGGCGAGTAAAGCCTTGTTGGGTATGGGGCATCAAGTGTGGGGCATATATGATGGTTTTGAGGGTATTTTTGAAAATCGGCTGGAAGAATTGACTGTCAAAAGAGTCAGCGGAATTCATGCCTTTGCCGGAACGATTTTGGGTACTTCTAATAAATGTGGTACTGAAGGCAGAGAAGCGGAGTTTCTAAAGAAATACCAGCAGCTACAGTTAGATGGTTTAATTGTCGCTGGAGGGGATGGCACATTTAAATGTTTGTCGTCGTTTAATGGTTCTATTCCGTTGATAGGCGTTCCGAAAACGATTGATAATGATTTAAGTGGTACGGATGTTACTTTTGGCTATGACACTGCTTGTGCCGTGGTCGCTGAGGCGGTTGATGCGTTGCGCACTACCGCCAATTCACATAAGCGCACTATTTTTGTTGAAACCATGGGGCGTTCAGCGGGTTGGATTGCCTTGGGTGGGGGTATGGCAGGCTATGCCGATGCAATTTTAATCCCGGAATGTCCTTTTGATTTAGAGGAGCTCAGAAAATATATCTGGGAAAAACGCGTAAATGGTAAACGAGGAATTATTATTGCGGTTGCTGAAGGAGCGCATCCAAAAGGTGAGAGTGTGAAAGTGGCATTTACAGTCAGTGGTAGCCCTGAATCAGATAGGTTGGGGGGTATTGGAGAATATTTAGCCAGATGGTGTGATGCAGCGATGGAAGGAGAATCGCGGCATGTGGTACTTGGGCATTTGCAGAGAGCTAAGTCACCGACTACCGCAGATAAATTTTTAACGCTGGCTATGGGGGCTAAAGTAGGGGAATTAGTGCGGGAGTCACGTTGGGGTCAGGCTGTGGCTTTTAAAGCAGGTCAGGTGACGGCAGTGCCGATTGAGGAATTTATGGGTGGTTCGCGGTTGATTCCACTGGATCACCCTTGGCTGCAAATGGCGAGATCGGTGGGGATTTTTGTTTGAAAAGGAGAATAATTGCCAATAAATAACGAAAATATGTGCTTTGGGGTTAAAAATGCAGTCAATCAATCAACGTGATGATAAAGCAGAGTCAGAGAAAAAAAATGACAGCATGCGCACTCAGAATTCCATGCCTGATGCGGTATCCCTTCTGGCAAAAAAAGTAGAAAGCCCACCCAATACGCCAAGTCAACAGCGCTATGATGATAAAAAGCGAACTAGAGAACAAGAATTAATTTTAGAATATAGATTAATTATTAATACCATAGCAGCAACTATCAGAAATAATAATTCAGTTTTCAATATCAGCTTACAAGGAGCTAAACCATTTCAATTAAACTATGATAGATTTCAGGAATGGATTCAAAACAACTGGAACGAAAAAAAGCATGTTAACCTCATAAAAATAATGGTAAGACACAGTGAAAATCTGTTGTATGATTTTCCTACTAGAATGCATTTTACAAAATGTGTCCAATTTTTATTGAATATGAAAAAGTATGTGCAATTCTTATGCTTGCCTGATGTCAATAGGCCAGCCTCTGCTCGAGCTCAAGGATCAGTAAGAGGGAGGGATTTCGATGAGAAAATAAAAGATGCAGATTATCCACAAGTTCGGCCTAGCTCCAAAGAGAGTGATGATAAAAAATCAAAAGAGTCAAAGAATGTTGCATCTATATCTAGATATGAGGAGAAACAGAAGTCACGACAGAAAGACAAAAAAAAATCTCATAATCTGCCGATTCCTCGTCCTATATTATTAAAAACATTTCTTAATTCAAAAACACCTGAAGAGTTTTCCTGGTTTGAACGCCTACGCATTGCAATCGATATAGTAAAAAAATTAAAAGATTTAGATGCTAAAGGAGAATTTTATGGAATGCTAAAATCAAAGTATATTTTGATGGATGTGAATGGCCGAGTCAGCCTGCCCGTGTTACAGGGCAAATACAAGTCACCTTCTTGGCGGAAAGATTACTCCATTAAAACGGATATTCGTGATTTTGGTAATTTACTCCTGGAGTTAGTGTGGTTCAATATCGAAAAAGACGTTTTGCATCGACCGGTATGGCCGCCAGATTGCCCAGCAGAAATAAGAGCCCTCATTAACAAATGCTTGGCGAGAAATATCACGCTCACCGAAATAGAGCAACAGTTATGGAAAATATTCGATGGGCTTGTTGCGCAACCGGTACTTTCTTATTCAAAAGAGCATCATCTTTTAGAAATTTCATTTCCGAGTAAAGTGCAGCAACAGAAAAGTAAATTTGTATTACAACAAGGGCGAGATAAAGTTCCACTTGATGCAAAAGTATTAGAGAAAATGAGGGAAAAAACTAAGGAGTTGGGTGAGAAATTTTATAGAGCAGTTGTACAAGATCCACGCTGCGTATTGACTTTCGATGAGGAAGAAAAAGCGAAGAGCCTATATTTTTATGCTCCTGAAATTACTGTGGGAAATCAGCAAAATGTAATTTTATTGATATCATCAAAAGAAGTGATAGACGCTATTTTCACCTTGTTTAAATTATCGGAGGAGATTTTTGTTAGAAAAGAAGAAAATGGCGTGCATTTTATCAGTATACGTTCTGATCTTTTAAGTAGATTTACAGATTTAATTTATCAAAATGCTAAGAATAATTGTGAATTGACTTTAAACATTGAATCTGCTTTAGAATTTATGCCTACCGTTATAGTAGAATTAATTACGGATTTGCATCGTTGCAGTGATAACTATCAGGATTTTAATGAGCCAGTTTGCTTGAGTTCGCATGATATTGCAAAAGAAAATCAAAGATATATCGAAGCTATTAAATCAATGGTTGACCTTGACCAAAAAGATAGTTCATTGGTATTTGAACAAATAAAAGCATTAAGTCAAGATCCAAAAATTTTAACTTATTTGTTAAAAATGATTGAAAATACCCATTTAGAGAGGGATTTAAAATCTTGGATTATTCAATTTTTATTATCAATATTAAAAACTAAAGGGATTATAGCTGCACCATTAGCAGGTTTATATGTTGAATGTAGTCAATTTAATATTTTAAAGGCATGTCCGAGCGATCCAGACCATCTTTATATTGCGGAGGGTAAAAATAAAAAAAGTGGGGATGAGAAAGTATTGATAAAGGTGTGGAAAGCAGATGGTTCTTGCAAATGGGAGCGAAATACAAGTGTGGGAATAGCTCTACAATCAATTCTTGGTGTGCTCGCGCCGCAACAACTGGGCATGTTTTATGACGCGTGGTCATTTAAACATGTTTTTGCAGTGTATCCATATCGTCCTAAAAACTTGCTTGAAGCCATTAGGGAGGACAAAATACCTAATAAATTGTCATGGAAAGACCGTTTGCAAATTGGTATAGACTTAGCGCGAGCAGTTAAGGGTGTGCATAGTCGAAATGTGCTGTGTGGAAATATAAGACCAGACATCATTCTGCTTGATGAAAATAATCGAGCTGAAATTTATGATTTTAGTGAATCTCGTAGAAAACCCCAATGGGATGCAGAAAAGTTTGAGGAAGTTACCCAATTAGGACACATAACCGGGCGCATAATGCCACCTGAAATATCTTTGGGACACACACCGGATCAATCTTCAGATGTTTATAATATCGGCGTGGTGTTGTTTTATCTTTTTACATCGTTATCTGATAAGCCTAAACTTTCTAAATTGGATGCATTATTTTTGCCTGGGTTTCCATTAGCGGTTGCAATGAAAGCGCTCATCCTAGACTGTATCAATATAGATAGAAGTAAAAGACCTGCCATTTCAGAGGTGTTGCATCGATTAGAACAAATATTTTTAGAATGTGAGGAAAGTTTTAAAGCTGGAACATTTAACCACTTTGAAGGAAATGAAGCGCAGCCTCAGCCGATCATTAAAGAAAAAAAGCTGAGTTCAGCCAGACAAAAAGAAAAACCAGCTAAACCTCCTACGGATTTTTTTAATCAGCCGTTAAATTTAGATATTCTTGAGACGATTAAAAATATTTTAGCAAGTATGATCGCTGCCGGCGAAGTGAAGATACGCGGTATAAAAATGTTAGACTCGCAAAATACTGTTGCAAAACTTCAGCAGTGGATTTTAGCGAATTTAAAGGCAGATCAATATGAAAAATTAATAGAGATTTTAGTAGGTCAGATCGATAACCTCGCAGCTAGTCCAAAAAATCATTTTTTATTAGAAAAACTACAAGCTTACAAAAAAACCCACGAATTTTTGTTAAAAAATTGTCCATTCAAGGAATTATCACGTCAGGATGAAGGCTATTGCGCTATCATGTAAACTTTTTTATAACTCTTTTTATAACTGTCATCCTGAGTTGTAGCCGTCATCCTGAGCGCAAGCGAAGGATCTCCTTATGCTGGCGGTAACCCAGTATGAGGTGCCGGTATAAGGAGATTCTTCGCTTGCGCTCAGGATGACAGCTAAATCAGACCCTGAACGACAAGGGAGAAGCATTTAAGGACTACTTTGATCTATTCAGAGCTTGAACCTTTGTTTACTGTATTGACAGCAAATTCGCCAGCCAACTAACATCACGCTCCAGGTAGTAGTTATTATGATAATAATTAAAGGGAGTAGATGATGTACTGGGATATGATCTTAAAACAAGTGTTAGACAAGAAAAGTTCTGCTCAAGAATGTACTTTCAGCGGTATCAAAGATTATAGCCCATGCATCATATCTGGCATGGTACGGCAGGAGCAGATAAAAATCTCCAGACCGAGAGGAGCTAAAAAATACCCTCTCGGTGAGAGTTATCCAAATGTGTATTTCACTGAACGCGAGGCACAAACCATTTGCCATTTTCTCTATGGCAGAACCACAGCGGAAGTGGCCACAATTTTAGGATTATCGCGTAGGACAATAGAGTTCTATGTGAAGAATATGAAAACTAAATTAAATTGCCGGCTTAAATCCGAATTGCTCTGCAAGGTACGTGCCAGTGGGTTTTTGGATCGCGTGGATTTTGGTTGATTCAGGCAATGACTATTTTTCTGCTACGTCCAATGTAATTAAAAGGGTACTATTCACCTGATCTCTGTCGCTCTGCGGCATCGGCATGGAACATATGCAAATTCACCTCTCCCACAAGGCTGAGGGATCAACACAAATTTAGCGATAGAGATGAAAAAAATCAGTAAGTTAGCAATTAATGCTTTAGTGCAGTCCGCCTGAGATCCCGCGA